>DASWFA010000326.1:0-6661 GCA_036394475.1 Binatia bacterium | reverse complement strand
CCGCCACGTGCCCGCCGAGAGTCGCGCCGTTGGCGATGATGTTGCGGTCGCCGAGCGAGCAGTCGTGGGCGATGTGGCAATACATCATGAGCAGGTTGTGGCTGCCGACGCGCGTCACCATCCCGCCGCCGGTCGTGCCGGGGTTGAGCGAGACGAATTCGCGGATGGTGTTGTGATCCCCGATGACGAGCCGGCTCTCTTCTCCGCGATATTTGAGGTCCTGCGGCGCCGAGCCCACCGTGGCGAACTGGAAGATCAGGTTGCCTTGGCCGATCGTGGTGTTGCCCTCGATCACCGCGTGCGACTTGATGCGCGTCCCCTTGCCGATCCGCACCCCCGGACCGATGACGCTGTACGGGCCGACCTCCACGTCGCGGTCCAGCTCCGCGCGCGGGTCCACCAGGGCTGTTTCATGGATCTTGGTCATGCTGCCGGCGTCTCCACGGACCTTAATCCATGGGGACCTCCATCGCCGAGATTTCCGCCTGCGCCGCGACTTTTCCATCGACCTTGGCGATGCCCTTCATTTTCCAGAAAGATCCGCGCCGCTTGAGGCACGCGAGCTCGAGCCGGAGCTGGTCGCCGGGCTCGACGGGCCGCTTGAATTTCACCTTGTCCAGGCCGGTCAAAACGAAGATATTTTGGCCGTCGCCGCCGCCCCGCGAGACATAGGCGAGAATCGCCGCGACCTGGGCCATCGCCTCGCAGATCAGCACGCCCGGCATCACCGGATGGTTGGGAAAATGGCCCTGAAAAAAACCCTCGTTGGCGGTTACGTTTTTGATGCCGACGATCCGTTGGTCCCCTTCGATCTCGATGATCCGGTCGACTAAAAGAAAGGGATAGCGGTGAGGAATCCGTTTAAAGATTTCTCTGACGTCGAGCATGGCCTTTGACTCCCTTTTTCCCCTTCGGCGCGGGCGCCGAAAGCCTCCGCTGGATGTCCTTGACGGCGCTCCACAGCTCGGGCAGCCGGGGAACGAGCGCCATGACCTTGATCCATTCCTGATGCGGTCCCGCTTCCAGGGCCCCGGACAGCATCGCCTTGGGGGCCACGGAGCGGGCGATGCCCGATTTGGGGCCGATTCTGGCGCCGTCGCCGATTTCGATATGATTCACGACGCCCGCCTGCCCCGCCAGGATCACGTCGTTGCCGATGCGGGTGCTGCCCGCGATGCCGACCTGGGCCGCGATAATCGTCCGCTCGCCGACGACCACGTTGTGGCCGATCTGCACCAGATTGTCGATCTTGGTGCCGCGCCCGATCAGCGTGCGGCCGAGGGTCGCCCGATCGACGGTGCTGTTCGCGCCGATCTCCACGTCGTCCGCGACCTCCACGCTGCCCACCTGCGGGATTTTGACGCGCTCGGCGCCCTCGCCCGCGTAGCCGAACCCGTCCGCGCCGATGACGACGCCGGCGTGAAGGATCACCCGGGCGCCGATCCGGCAGCCCTCGCGCACGGTGACCTGGGGATGCAGGACACAGTCCGCCCCCACTTCCGCGCCGTCGCCGAGAAAGACCCCCGGAAACAGGACCACGCCGCGGCCGACCCGGACCCCGTCGCCGATGTAAACGAACGGAAAAACCGTCACGCCCGCGGCGAGCGCCGCCGTCGGGGCGATGCTGGCGAGCGGGCTGACCCGGCCGTCGTAGGCCGGAGCGGGTGTAAAGATATTAAGGATTTTTGCGAAGGCCAGATAGGGCTGGGCGACCTGGAGAAAACCCCGCCCCGGCTCCGCCGGCGCCCGGACCGGAGACCGGTCGCCGATGATGACCGCGCTCGCTTGACAGTTTTTAAGATGGCTGCTGTAGCGGGGATTGGAAAGAAAGGTTATGTCCCCCGGACCGGCCTCTTCAATCGACGCCACCTTCCATATTTCAACGTTCCCGTCACCTATTACTTTACCGCCAACGAGATGGGCCAGCTCCGAGAGGGTTTTTCTAACCGTGGTCACTTGCCCTTGACGGCTTTGGCAGCTCCCGACGACCGGCCGTTATACAGCTCGATCACTTTGGTGGTGATGTCGATCGCCTGATCGCTGTACAGAAGCTGGGACTTTTCCAAAATAAAAGTGAATTTTTCGTTCTTGCCGATCTCGGCGACGACCCCTTCCAGGTCCTTCAAAATCGCCGCCTCCGCCTCGCGCTGCCGGAGCCCGAGCTCTTCCTGGACGTCCCGGGAGTTCCTCTGGTAGTTGACGATTCTTTTTTGCAGCTCGCCTTCCATTTTCCGGCGATCGTCCTCCTTGAGCAGCGGTCCTTTTTTGTCGAAGTCGGCTTTCCCCTTCTCGATATCCTGGCGCTCCCGGTTCATGTCCGCCTCGGCTTTTTTCACCTGCGCCTGCAGCCTTTCCTTGGCCGTCTTGCCCGGCTGGGATTCGTTGATCGCCCTCTGGATATCGATCAGGCCGATCTTCACCTGCTGGCCCCAGGCGGGCGCGGCGAACAATAGAAAAACTACCGCTAACAGCTTATACACGAGGACCTCCGAATTGAAGAGAATATGATATTGAGACTGCTGTTTGATTAATTACCGCCCAGCGCGAAACCTATCACCGAGGTGTCGTCGTTTTTCTGCTTGTTCAGCGGGAAGCCGAACTCCACGCGCAGAGGACCGAAAGGAGAGAGCCAGCGGCCGCCGGCACCGAACGAGCGGCGCATTTCGCTGAACCGGAACGTGTCGAAAGCGTTGCCCATGTCGAAGAAGGTCACGCCGCGAAGGCCGTATTGCTCCATGAGCGGGAAGGTCATCTCGAAGTTGCCGACGGCCTGCTTGCTGCCGCCGACCAAAACCTGGCTCGCATGCGCGTTGAATCCCGCGCCGCACCCGTCGTTGAGGGTATCGGTCCCGCCGGCTTTGACCTTCTTGCACGTCACCCGGTCTTCGCGCGGCGCCAGGGTGCGGTCGGTAAAACCGCGGACCGAGTTGATGCCGCCGGCAAAATAGCGGTCGAACAGAGGCAGGTCGTGGGAGCCCACGCCGCCCAAACCGAGGCCGTAGCCGAGGGTTCCGCCGAGGGCCAGGGTCCAGGTGCCCCAGTTTTGATCTTTCACCAGAGGATAATAGTACTTTCCGGCAAAATCGCTTTTCAGGTAGCGGCTGTCGCCGCCGAGGCCGGCGAACTTGAAGCCGAAATTGGAGGTCGTGCCTTCCGTCGGGTGGAAGTAGTGGTCCCGGCTGTCGTAGCTCATATTGGGACCGAGGCTGCTGGTCCAGATCGGCACCTTCTCGCCGGCGAAGGGGTCGTGCGCCGTGACGGTCTTGCCCTTGATGACCACCTGACCGCCGTCGAGGACCTGGCCGCCGGTATCGAAGTTCCCGAGCTTGCTGCGGACCATCTCATAACCCAGCCCGCCCTTCAAGTAATCGAGGAAGCTGGGCGACTGGTCGTAGGCGAAGCCCGGCTCGGGATCGAGCACCCGGCTCCGGGAGAAGCCGAGCCAGGAAAGGTCGAGCCGGTTCATCGGATAGGTTCCATTGAGGTCGAAGCCGAGCTTGCGCACGGAAAAGTCGGTGTAGCTGCGCTGGTTGTTGAAGCCGTCGAAGCCGAGGCCGAGCGGCGTATCCAGGAAATAGGGCTCGTTGAAGCTGGCGGTAAAATCCTGCCGCCTGGAGCCCAGGTCGGCATTGAGGTTCAGCGCCTGGCCGCGGCCGAAAAGGTTTTTTTCCGAGATGCCGGCGTTGAAGACAAAAGAGTCGCCGCTGCTGTATCCGGCGCCCAGGCTGAAGGAGCCGGTCGGCCCTTCTTTCACGTCGACCAGAAGATCGACGGCGTCCGGCTGGTCGGTCTTCTTCGTGCTCATCTGCACGTCTTCGAAATAGCCGGTCCGCTGGAGCGCGTTGCGGCTCTGCTTGACCTTGTTGGAGGAATAGAGCTCCTGCTCGGCGGGCACGATGGCGCGGCGGACGACCTTGTCGCGCGTCTTGTTGTTGCCCGAAACCAGGACCTGGTTGAAATAAACCGGCGGCCCCTTGGTGATCACCAGCGCGATGTCGACGTTCTTGGCCTTGGGATCGATTTTGGTGACCGGCTCCACCTGGGCGAAGGCGAACCCCTTGTCGGCGTACAGGTCCGAGAGGTTCGAGATGTCCTCCCGCAAGCGGCTGCCCCGGAAGATCTGACCCTGGGTGATCTGCATCTTCTTGAGCAGAAGCTTGGGGTCTTCCACCATGTCGCCGCCGATTTCCACCTTGCCGACCTTGTACTGCTCGCCCTCCTCGACCCGGATGACGATTTCGATGCCCTGCCGGCCGCGGAGAATCACCGGCTCGGAAATTTTATGGTTGATGTAGCCGTGGTCGTAATAATGGGAGGAGAGGATCGCGACGTCGTTGGTGAGCGCGTCGTGGTCCAGAACGCCCTGCTTGGTGAAGAACGAGAGGAGGGATTCCTCCTTGGTCCCCATCAGCCCTTTGAGCTCTTTTTCCGCGAAGGCGCGGTTGCCCTGAAAGGAGATTTTCTTCACCAGCAGCCGGCTGCCCTCTTCGATATCCACCGACACCACCGCCTGATTGTTTTCGAGCGTCGACAGCGCGTAATCGACCTTGGCGTTGATGTAGCCCTGCTCGCTGTAGAGCTTCTTGACCTTTTCCAGCCCCTCGCCGATCTTGTCGCGGTCGAGAATCGTGCGTGGGGAGATGCCGAATGCGGTTTCGATCTTTTCTTTGGCGACCTGCGAATTGCCAAGGATCTTCACTTCCTTGACGTAGGGCTTTTCCTTGATCGCGTAGGTCAGAACGGCGTCGGGGGAAAGCTCGGCCTGCACGTCGTCGAAGAAGCCCATGCGGAAGATCGATTTGACGTCTTTCTCGACCACGTCGGGATCGAACTTATCGCCGGCGCGCGCCTGGACGTGGAGCCGGATGCCTTCTTCCTCGACGCGGATGCTTCCCTGAATTTTGACTTCTTTTAAGATGGGCTGCTCTTGGGCGTTGGACGGCTGGAAGAGAAAAAAACCGAGCAATACGGAGACGGGCAAAACCAGGTAACGAGCCGTTCGATTCATCGGCTTTATCTCCTTCCGGCAGAACTGAGCTAAGGTCGCCTTTTTCTAACAAATTCGCCGACTTTTGTAAAGCTAAATTATCGGGGCCGGTTATACGGGAAAAGGCGGCCCTCCCGGAGCTCCATCTGGCGCCCGATCTTCTCGGCAAAGGCCCGGCTGTGGGTGGCCACGATGATGGCTATCCCCGCCTCTTCGTTCAGGCGGAAAAGCAAATCCTGGATCTCATCGCCGGTCCGGGTGTCCAGGTCACCGGTCGGCTCGTCGGCCAAAATCAGCTGCGGCTCCAGGATGACCGACCGCGCCACCGCCACCCGCTGCTGTTCGCCGCCCGAGAGCTTCCCGGGCCGGTGGTCCATCCGGTCTTTGAGACCCACCTTCGTCAAAAGCCGCGCCGCCGCTTCCTCCGCCTTGGCCCGCTCCCAGCCCCCGATCAGGGCCGGGAGCATGACGTTTTCCAGCGCGTTGAAGTCCGGCAGGAGGTAATGGAACTGAAAAACAAAGCCGATGGAGCGGTTGCGAAACTCCGAAAGTGCGTCCTCATCGGCCGCGGATATCTCCTTGCCGGCGTAGAGAATCCGGCCGCTGGTCGGCCGGTCGAGCGTGCCGAGGATGTGCAGCAGCGTGCTTTTACCGACGCCCGATTCGCCGACGATCGCCAGGCGCTCCCCCGCGTCCAGATCGAGGTCGAGGCCGTCGAGGACGCAAATCTCCGCGCCCGCGTGGTCAAACTTTTTGGTGAGGCCGCGCGCCTCCAATAGGTTACTCATGGAGCTTACTCATAGCGTATGATCTCGACCGGCTCGAGCTTCGCCGCCTGGCGCGCGGGATAGATGCTGGCCAAAAGGCAGATCAAAAAAGACGAGGCGCCCACGATGACGAAGTTGCTGAAATAAATGCGCACCGGGACCGTGTCCATGAGAAAGACGTCCGGGAGCTTGATGAAGTGATAGCTTTGAATCAGCAGGCAGAGCCCGTATCCGATCACGACCCCAAGGAGCGTGCCCATGACGCCGATCACGCAGCCCTTGATGAGAAAGATATTGCGCACGCTCTTTCGCCTGGCGCCCATCGACTGCAGGATGGCGATGTCGCGGCGCTTCTCCATGACCACCATGATGAGCGTCGAGACGATATTGAAGGCGCCGACGAGGATCATCAGCAGGAGGACCAGGAAGTAGACCGTCTTCTCGAGCCGGAGCGCGGAGAAGAGGCTGGGCCAGCGCTTGGACCAATCCTCGGCGTAATAAGGCATCCCGAGCTTCTGCTGGATCCTCTTGGCCACGTCCTCGGCCTGGTAGACGTTCTTGACCCGGACCTCGATATTGCTCACCGCGTTCGGCAGCTCGAAGAAATTCTGCGCGTCGGGAAGGTTCATGTAGGCGAGCGTCGCGTCGTAGTCCTGCATGCCGGATTTGAAGAGCGCCACCACGACGAAGCGCCGGATCTTCGGAATCATGCCCATGACCGAGGCCTGTCCGAGCGGCGAGACCACCTGGATCGCATCGCCGGGCGCGGCCCGGAGCTGCGCCGCCAGACGGGCGCCCAGGATAATCCCCGGCAGCGGCACGCTCCTCCCCTCGACCTCGACCGTGCGCTTGGCTTTCAGGTCGCCGAGCTTGCCTTCGACGATGGACGATTCGATGTCGAGCACCC
>DASWFA010000325.1:0-9293 GCA_036394475.1 Binatia bacterium | reverse complement strand
CGGGCTCGTAACCCAGCCGGCCGACAAGCCGGCCAAGCGCGCCCCTATAAGCCGGATCGTTTTCGACGATGAGGATTTTCTTAGCCATGCCGTTTTAACCTGAGCAAGGACGCTGCCAATCTTCGCGGGAATCAAAAAGCGTAGGCCAAACGCCGTGTTAGCGATGGCGCACCGGTGGGCTCCTGAAGAAAAGCGCCAAAACGTCCTACTCGACCGACAAATTTGTGACGGCCGGCCGGGTCGCCGGCGCGGCGGGCCACACAAAATGTTTAGACGAATCGGGCGGCTTAAAAGCTGACATGAACGCATAATATTTTCTCTTTGTCAGACAACTATATTGACAAATGACTTAATCAGCGATTATGTTGTCGCAGGCATTTTTATTTACTTTGCGGATTTGCGCTTCAATGAGTGGTCCATCATGTCCGACTTCGATCCAACAAAGCCCCAAACTTTTTTAGGAATTAAACAGGGAGCCGGCGACAACCTGCGCCAGACGCAAAAGATGGAGGCGCTGGGGACCCTCGTCGGCGGAATCGCCCACGATTTCAATAATATCCTCGCGATCCTCGAAGGAAATCTGAACATTCTCCAGGAGGAAGACGCCGACGCCGCGACGCGCGCCGAATCCCTGGAGCTGGCGCAGAAGGCTCTGCACCGCGCCACCGGAGTGGTTCGGCAGCTGCTTACCTTCGCGCGCAAAACAGAGGTGAACGTCGAAACCCTCGATCTCGACCAGGTCATCCAGGAGATGCTCGAGATGATCGCGGAGGCTTTCCCCAAGACGCTGGAGATTTCATTCAGCTCCGACCGGATCGAGCATCTGATTTTAGGCGATCACAACCAGCTGGACCAGGCGCTCCTCAATCTGTTCATCAACGCGCGCGACGCCATGCCGGCAGGCGGCAGCCTGACTGTCGATCTGCGGGCGGCGGCGGCGGATTTCCACAAGCCGTTTCCCGAAACCGGCGATCCGGAATACGTTTGCCTTACCATCAAGGACACGGGGACCGGCATGGACGAGGAGACGCGCGGCCGGATGTTCGAACCCTACTACACCACCAAAAACCGCCAGGCGTCGAGCGGGCTTGGACTCGCGATGGTCTACGGCATCGTAAAACTCCACAAAGGGTTTATCGAGGTCGACAGCGCGCCGGGCAAGGGCACGACGTTCCGCCTCTATTTTCCCAAACAACGGCAGGAAACGCGGCCCGCATCGGCCTCCAAGTCTCCCGAAGAGGTCGCCACCCTCTCCGGCAGCGAATCGGTGCTTTTCGCCGAGGACGAAGGCTTGCTCTTGCGGGTGATCCGCCGCGCCCTGGAGAAGCGGGGCTATCACGTCCTGGAGGCGCGCGACGGCCTGCAGGCGATCGAGACCTACCGGGAGCACCGGGACGAAATCGCGATCGTGGTGCTGGACATGGGACTGCCCAAGCTCGACGGCTGGGAGGTCTTCCACAGGCTCAAGGAAATCAATCCCCAGCTGAAGGCGATCGCGATGAGCGGTTACGTCGCGCCCGATCTGAAAGACAAGATGCTGCAAGAGGGCATGAAAGACGTGATATCCAAGCCGTTTCCGGCGGTCGAGATGCTGAGAGCGATCCGGAGCGTGATCGATCGCCCGATCGTCTGAAGGTTCCCCGGCCCCGCCCCTCCCGTTTACGCCATTCAAACGACCGCGCCGCCGCCGTGATTGACGCCTGCGCCTGCGATTGGTATGGGCATGGAGCATGCTCATCGACGCGCACGCGCATCTCGATAAATACGGCACCGCCCTGCCGGCGGCGCTGGAAGAAATCGACCGCCGGCGAATATTCACCTGGGCCGTTTCGATGGATTTACCGTCGTACCGGGAGAGTCTCGCTATCGGCGCGCGCTCGGATCGGGTCCTGCCGACCTTCGGCGTCCATCCGCGACGGGCGCCGGAGTATGCGGGACGCCTGAAAGAGCTCGGCCCGTGGATCGAGCGGAGTCCCGCCATCGGGGAGATCGGCCTCGATTTTCACTGGGTCCGGGACCCCTCCGAATACCCGGCGCAGAAAAGGGTCTTCGAGTACTTTCTGGCGGCCGCCCGGGAGCAGAACAAGCTCGTCAACCTCCACACCAAGGGCGCGGAAAAAGAGATTCTCTTATCGCTGGAGCGCTACGACGTCCGGCGCGCGATCGTCCACTGGTATTCCGGCCCGCTCGATATTCTCCGGGCGCTGGTGGAGTACGGCGCCTATTTCACCTTTGGGGTGGATCTCGCCTCTTCCGCGGAGATCCGGCGCATCCTCCGCCTCGTGCCGCCGGAGCGGACGCTCACCGAAACCGACAATCCCGGCGGTCTCCAGTGGCTGAGCGGAACGATCGGCATGCCCGCGGCGTTGTTACAAGTCGTCGAGGCGGTCGCGGCGGTCCGGGAAACCTCGCCGGAGGGGGTTTCTGAAAGCGTGGAGAAGAATTTCCGCCGTCTCATCGCGGACGATCCGTGGCTCGTCGGCGCGTGTGATCGCGCCCGGCCTTGAGCGCCCGTCGAGCGCCTACCGCGCCGGGATATCGCCGGGGCCGAGCCGCATAGCCTCCTGGTAGTGGGCGGTCGCCTCGTCGCCTTTCCCCAGCCCGGCCAGCAGCGCGCCCAGATTGTGGTGCACCTCGGCGAAGGCCGGATCGAGCGCGAGCGCCCGGTTGTATTGGCGGATCGCTTCGGCGGTATCGCCGCGCATCTCGGCGACCATGCCGAGGTTAAAATGGGCCTCGGCGAAAGCGGGGTTCGACTCGACCGCCCGCTGGAACTCGCGGACCGCCGCGTCCAATTCCCCTTTTTGCGCCAGCGCCACGCCCAGGTTGGAGCGCAAGCGAGAAAAGTCGGGGCTGATCTCGAGCGCGCGGCGGAACGCGGCGATCGACGCGTCCATCTCGCCGCGCTGGAACAGCACGCGGCCCAGATTGTCGTAGGCATTGACGTAGCGGGGATTGATTTCCGTGGCCCGACGGTAATGCTCGATCGCTTCGTCGAGCGCGCCGCGCCGGCCCAGAACCCCCGCGAGATTATTGTGCCCCAGGCTCGAGTTCGGCTCGACGTCGAGCACGCGCCGCCAGAGCCGCTCGGAGTCGCGCCAGAAGCCTATCTGCCTCCAGGTCAAGGCGCAGCAGCCCAAAATCACGACGGCCGCGGCCCCGGCGAGAATGAATCTTTTGTTCGGCTTCCGCGCCCAGGCGCGGCGGCCGTAAAGCGCGCCGCCGCCCGCGAGCGCGGCCCAGGCAAGACAGGAGAGATAGCTGTAGCGGTCCGCCACCAGCTGCGGACCGCTCTGCGCCGCGCCGAGAACCGGCGCCAGAAAAAAACCGTAGCAGGCCCAGCTCGCCAGACCGGCGGGCCAGCGCCGCCGCGCGAGATACAGGCCGGCGGTGAGCGCCAGGACTGCGGCGCCGGAGAGCACGAACTTCCAATCCCAAGGATCGAAGCGGATCGGCAATTCGTAGAGCGGCGCCAGGCGCGCGGGCAGAACCGTCTTCCAGAGATAAAAGATCAGCCCGTAGGCGGCCTGGGCCGCGCGGAACCCGACGCCGTAGAAGTCCACGGTCTTGAGCGCCGCCGCCCAGCGCTGCGCCCACAGCGCCACGGCGGCGCTGGCGAGCGCGAGCGCGAAGAAAGGAATTTTCTCCATCCATACTTTCCGCGTCCCGGCCCCGGACCACCCGTTCGCTCCTCCCAGCCGCTTCAGCGGATAAACATCCAGCACCAACAGCACGAGCGGCAGCGTCATCCCGGCCGCCTTGGAGAGGAGCGACAGGCCATACACCGCCAGCGCCGCGGTCATCCAGCGGAGATAATCCCTTTTTTCTCCCGTGACCGCTCTGAGATAGCTAAGAACCGTCAAAAGAATAAAAAAACCGGAGAGCACGTCCCGGCGCTCGGTCACCCAGGCGACCGACTCCACTCGGAGCGGATGAACGGCGAACAACAGGGCCGCAAAGCCGGCGGCGAGCCTCACGCCGGCCTCGTCTCCAGCGGCGAACGGCCTCAACAGACGGGCCGCGACGAAGTAAAACAGCCCGGCGTTGGCGGCCTGCAGCAGCAGATTGGTCAGGTGATAGCCGGCCGGGTTCATTCCCCAGAGGAGGTAGTCGAGCCCCAGCGTCATCCAGCTGAGCGGCTGGTAGTGGCCGATATAAAACGTGGTGAACATCCAGCGAAGCTGGGTCCAGCCGAGACCGCGGTAGTCGGGATTGTCGAGGAAGTTCCGATCATCGTCCCAATTGACGAAGCCGTTCCGGAGCGAGGGCAAAAACACGAGGATGGTGATCGCGGCGACGGCGAGCGGAAAGATCCAGCGGGCCGCCTGCGGCATCGCCGCGGCATCCGTCCGGGCGCGCGCCGATTTTCCGTCGGCCTTTCTGCTCTTCTGTTGCGCCTTCATGTCGATCTGTCCGCCGGCCCGGGGGAGATCTTCGCTTTGCGCCTTTTCGCCACGGTCTTCTCTGCTGGCCGCCGTTGCCGGTCTCAAGCGGGGCGAGCGAATTTACCGCCTGAGCCTCTTTTCCAATTCCGCCGGCGTCACGCGATATTTGAAGGCCTTGCGGCCGTCGATGAAAAGGACGGGAACCTCGCTGCCGTACAGCTCGGCGAGCCCGGGCGCGGAATCGACGTCGACCTCTTCGAGTTGGAGCGGGACTTTTTCGGCCGCCGCGCGGACGGCGGCCTTCATCTCGTCGCACAGGGGGCAATCCCTGCGCGTGTAGAGCCGGAGCACGGCGGTCACTTCTGCTCGATCGCCGCCCACGGCGCGCCGGTGGACGGAATGCCGATCAGCCCCTTGGGGATGGCCAGGGCGCCGAAGAAAAACTCCGACAGCGTGCTGAGCGGAGCGGGAGCGATGCTCGGGTCGCCGACCGGCCCTTTGACGTGGAAGCTCGCGACCAGGAACGAGTTCTTGATCGCCGCCAGGCCGGTCCCGAGGATCGGGACGTAGTTCCACGCCCGGTCGAGCCCGGGAAACGGGCGCACCGCGACCATGAAATCGATCTCGCCCCGGGGGCCGTCCATCTCCCCCGCGCCGGTGATCCGGAGGTCGTCGCTGTCGACGAAAAGGTTCTGCGTCGAGTAAATCCCGTGGTTGACCTTGAAATCGGCCGAGAGGCTGCGGAAATGGATGCCTTCCCGGTTGAGGTCGGGGAGCCGAAAAGTAAACCAGCGGGAGAGGTCGAGAAAATTGAGAACCCGGACCAGCAGCTGGAAACGCCGCGCGACGCCGTCTTCGATGCGCACCCCGAACGAGCCGTTCAGGTTGCGCTTTTTCTCGGCGGCTGTCCTGCCGCTGAAGTCGAGCTTCCCCGCAAGGTCGACTTTGCCGCTGACTTCGGTGGTTCCGATATCGAACCAGCCGAGAAGCTCCTCGACCGGCACTCCCTTGATATTGGGCTCGACGGTGAAGCCGGGCGTCTCCGAGCGGTCGTTGAACTCACCGGCGCCCTGGATCGTGCCGCCCCGGGAGCGGGCAAAGAAGTTCTCCAGGCGCCAGATCCGCTTTTCCAGGGCGAGATCGGTTTTCATCGCGGTCAACGAGAGCCTGTCGTACTTGGCCTTGTCGAGCATGAGCTTGCCGCGCACCTGGAGCCGCTCGTACCATTCTTCGTCCGGCACGACGTGGTGCGGCAGGATATAGGCGACGTCCATCTCGGGAGAGCTCAGGCTGAAAACAAAAACCGGTTTTTCGCCGCCGCTCCAGCGGCCGTCGAGCGAGAAGGCGTAACCGCCGGCCTCGGCCTTGACGCCTTCCAGATCGATCGTATTCCCGTTCAGCCGGACCTTCCCGGCCACCTTGCGGAACGGCTCGCGGAAGTGCTTGAACGGGATTTGGGCCCCGACCAGCTCCAGCGCGCCGCTGAGCTTTCGGCTCCCGGCCGCCGCGAGGGAGCCTTGATAGTTGAGCGAGCCGCGCACGATGCCGGGGCTCTGCGAGGCGTCGATCGGGAGCAGCAGACCCAGCACGTCGCTCGCCTTGACGCCCGACGATTCGACCGTCAAGTCGAAAGTCCCCTCGCCGCCGGCGAAGTCTTTGAGCCCGGCCCGCAGCTGGACCGGCGCGCCGCCGAACAATGCCGCGGCCCGCTCGGCGCGAATCTCGGTCGGCGACACCAGCAGGTCTCCCCTGAGCTCGGATAAGGCGATGTCCCCCGCCCTGAGCCGCGCTCCCTCGAGCGCGACGACGCCCTCGAACCGCGGCGGGGCGGCGGAGTCCGCGCGCATCCTGAGATCGACCCTGGCCCGGCCGCCGATATCCTGAACGGCCTCCATTATTTTGCCCGCGTCCGGCGGCATGACGCCGTCCGACAGCTGGCGCAGCTCGGCCAGCTGGGCGTCCGCCCGGATATGCAGGTCGAGCGGCCCGCCGGAAAGCGGCCGGCGCTCGGTACCGCTGATTTCGACCACGCGCGTTTGGCCGATCGTCCCGCTCACATTTTTGTACTGGAGAACGCCGTGCTGCAGGACGACCTGTCCGCCGAAGCCGCCGAACGGCAGAGGATGCTCCGAGCCGAAGACTCCCCCGAGCCCCCGCGCCTCGACGGTGAGCGAGAGCCGCTCCTCCTGGCCGGGCTCCCACAGGCGCCGGAGCTCCGAAAGCCTACCTGAAATCCCCGCCCGGGAAAATTTGACTTCGCCGCGGTCGAGGCCGGCGGCGACCGCTCTCAGGCGCGGCGCCTGGACGAATTCGGCCGGCAGATAACCGCGAAGCGCCGCCACCGGCAGGAAAGGCGTAGTGAAGCGCAAATCGACGAGCGGGTCCGAGCTCTCCCAGGAGCCGAGCGAGCCCTCGGCGTCGAATGCAAGCCCGGCCGATTTGAGGCTCAGGCGCTGGAAGCGGATCTCCTGCGGCTTCCATTCCAGATCGAAATCGACCTGGCCGTCTCCCGGCGCCACGGGCGCCGAAAGTTCAGGCCCGTCCGCCGCCAGGCCGGTAAATCCCGCCCGGCCCGACAAATGAGCGCCCCGGGCGAGACTTCCCAGCCAACGCACGCGATAGGCCAGGCTGCCGCGGGGAGCGCCGCCCACCAGCGGCCGGCCGTAGTAGTCCCACACGAGCGCCGCGGGCACGGACCCGCTTTTGAGATCGGCGTCCCACCAGATCTTTCTCGAGTCCAGGAGCGCTCCCGGCGTCTCTTCGGGAAGCAAAGCCCGCCCGTTGATCGCCAGGTCCGCTTGCCGCCCGCCGCGGTGCACGACGGTCCTCACGGTGAAATCGAACCCGGCCTCGGATGGCCCGCCGTCCGGATTCTTCGAGCGCCCGGCCAGGCCGGCCAGGCCGCGGCGCGGCACGCGATGGAGCGCGAGACCGATACCCGCAAAGCGGGTCTCGACCTCTTTGCCGCCGGCGCGATCGGTGAAAAGAACGTCACCCTGGTCGATCCTGATCTCGCGCAGGTCGAGAGACAAATCGGCTTTCTTTCGTTGTTCGAGGGCGAGCCTGAGGACGAGGTCGAGCCAGGGCATTTTGCCCTGCTCGTTGCGGATGATGTGGAGCTTGGGGCCGTCGAGGCTGATCCCGTAAAAGACCAGCTGGCGCCGCAGCAAAGGCAGCAGGGCCACGCGGATGAGTATTCTGGGCGCGGTTACGACGGGCCGGCCGTGATTCGGCTCGCGCAGGACAAAATCGCGAAACGACACTCCCAGCACCCTGCCCATCTCCACCCGGGCCTCGCCCACCTCGACCTTGAGTCCGGTCCGACTTTCGAACTCGCTCGTGAGAAAGCGGCGGAACTCGCCGACTTCGATCAAATGGTGGAAGGCAAAGAAGGCTACGGCGAAAAAAAGCAGCAAGCCGCCGACGAAAAAACCGGCTATAGCAATGATTTTTTTCATCGGCGCCGAAAGTCATGCTAAAGCAAGTTCCCCTCAGGCGCAAGCCGCGCGCCGGCCGCGGTCCGCGGCGTCTCAAGCTGTTGACTTCTCAAGGATCGGAGTTACACTTTGCCCTGTATTTGCGGAGAGACGTCGACGTGAATCACAGCAAACTCATCACCCTCGCCCTCGCGGTCTTATTCGGCCTCGGCATATCGGCCCCGGCTACCGCGTCGCGCGGCGATTGGAAGGCGCAAAACCTTCGCGGCATAAGGGCCGGCCGCTGGTCGCCGCCCGTACGGAACCCGGGGAGCAGAACATTCACCCGGCCGGAGATCGTCTTCGAAGAGAACGACAAGGCGCCGGCGGCGGAAAAACCGGCTCCGGCCCACCGCGGCGCCGGCCCGGCGACCTTCGCTCTCGGCACGTTCCGGTTCTCCGGGCCGGGGCTCCCTCTCGATAATTTTCCTCCAGCGGTTCCAGCCGTTCTTCGACTCTGAGCAAAGCCCGCCGGCGGACCTCCTCTCGGTCGAGAGGCCGGTCCATAGCCTATGGGATGGAAGCAAGCAGTTGTGGCAGGGCAGGCGCTCGGTCAAGCCGCCGGGCGCCTTGGGCGAAGGAGACAGCGGGCGATGCGGTTTTTAATTACCGGCGGAGCGGGTTTTTTGGGCTCCCATCTGACCGATGCGCTGCTCGCGCGGGGCGACGAAGTCGCCGTTTTGGACGTGGCCTCCGACTTGAAAGTGCGCCACCAGCTGGAAAACGCGCGCTTCAGCTATACGCGCGGCTCCATTCTCGACCGGAAGGCGGTCGAAAGGCTCGTCTCCTGGTCGGACGCGGTCTATCACATGGCTGCGATAGTAGGCGTGGACCACTACGTCGGCGATCCCTACAAGGTCCTCGACGTCAACATCAACGGGACCCAAAACGTTCTGGCGGCGGCCTTCAAGGAAAAGAAAAAAGTCGTCTTCAGCTCCACTTCGGAAGTGTACGGCAAGAGTCCGGCGGTGCCGTTCGCCGAGGACGGCGACCGGGTGCTGGGCTCGACGAAAATAGACCGCTGGTGCTACTCGACGTCCAAGGCGGTGGGGGAGCACTTCTGCTTCGCCTACGAGAAGCGCGGGCTGCCGGTGGTGGCGCTCCGCTATTTCAACGTCTACGGCCCGCGCCTCGACCGGCCCGACGCGGGCAGAGTGATGGCGATCTTCTTCGGCCAGCTCATGCGCGGTGCGCCGCTCACCGTGATCGGAGACGGCCGGCAAACCCGCTGCTTCACCTACGTCGACGACGCCATCCGGGCCACCGTCGCCGCGGGGCTCAAGGGAGAGGCCGTGGGGCACGTTATCAATATCGGCTCGGAGGAGGAAGCGAGCATCAACGAGCTGGCGGAGAAAATGATCCGGCTGTCGTCCCTTCCTGCGCCGGTCGTTTTCGTGCCCGAGGCGGAAGTCTACGGCAAAGGCTACGAGGA
>DASWFA010000324.1:0-1601 GCA_036394475.1 Binatia bacterium | reverse complement strand
ACGGGCGCGGCATGACCACGGGCGCCGGTTTGCCGGCCGTGAAGGGATAACCCAGGGCTTCCATGCCTTCCGCGCACAGCGCCTCGATCCGGCCGATCTCCCGCGCCGTCAGCCGGCGGAAGCCGCCCACCGAGTCGGCGTCCACCTCCTTGAGAAGTTTTTGGAAGTTCGGCCGGGCGGCGAGGCTCTCGGGAACGCGCTCGGAAAAACGAAGCATTTCGCCCGCGAAAGTCTCGCCCAGGAAGGCGCAGATATTTTCCGCCGTCTTTTGCGGCTCCGCGACCAGCTCTTCGTAGCGGACCAGATGGACCCGGCCGGCAAACTTGCGATAGCTCCGAAACGCCCGATTCCACGTCCAGGCGGCGCCCGTGAGTCCCGCGCCGAGCGCGCGGCGAATCGAGAGGACCGCGTCGCGCGGATCGCGCAGGACGAAGATCACGGGGCTTTGCGGAAACGCCTCCAGGATCTCGGCCAGGTAGGCGTGGTGGTCGGGCGTTTTATCGCCCGCGCGGATTTTGCCCTGTTGGCGGGCATGGAGCTGGAGCAGGGCGGTGAGCACCCCTTCGAACGTGGGCTCGGGCAGCGCCGCTATCAACTCGCGCGCCGTCGGCGGCGCCATGAATCCCTGCACCCGGGCGACTTCCCGGACATCCTCGACCAGGCGCATCAGGTTGGCCGGCCGCCGGAGCTCGCCGTAGCGGCCGAGGTCGGGACGAAACAGCGGATAATAATGGGTCTCGTGGTAGACGGCGATGCGGGGATGCCCGTCCAGGATGCGTCCCAGCAGCGTCGTCCCCGAGCGCGGCGAGCCCACGATGAAGAAGGGCGGCGGGAGCCCGTCCGTTTCGGATACAGGTCTCATTGTGGCTTCGCCGCCGCCCGCAGCAAATGCAGCGGCATCAGCTTGCCCCGGGCGGTGCGGATCGGCTCGACGCGCTTGACGCGGAGCGTGCCGGCCTTGTTCCAGATGACCCGCGTGAGGCCGTCGGCGACGCTTCGCCGGCCCAGCTCGTCGAGCACCGCCCCGACGACGGCGGCTTCGTCCGGGATGTCGAGCCGGGGGCTTATCACCAGGCTCAGCCTGGTAAAGCCCCGCTCGTCTTCTTCTTCCAAGAGCTGGTAATCGAGCGGGCCGCCGCCGAAGCGGGCGGGCAGGAATGCCTCCAGGATGGACACCATCTCGCTGCCGACGAGCGTCACGCCTTCGCCCGTGAGCTTCTGAAAACTGCGGATCTCGCGGATGTGCTCGGCGTAGCCGTAGCCCTCCAGAGGGCAGCCGCAGGAGCGCGTCTCGACCACGCCGTAGTCGTCGATCTCCGCGTTCAGCAGGAGCTTCGGCGCCGTGGGCAGCAGGGTGGTGAAGCAAAAGCCGTCGACGGTGACGTCGAAGCCGGGCACGACGCGCGAGTACTGAATCAGCGCCAGGCCGTCCTTGAAAAAATGGACGTCGTTCGCGTCGAGCGGCCGGGCGCAGCCCATGCCGACGCGGCCGCATTCCCCGAAGTGGTACGTCGGATAGCAGCGCGCGCCGCTCGCGGTGATCGCCCGCACCTTGGCTTCGGTCGGCGGCTCGCCGCCCACCTCGAAGGTGGCGCCGGCGA
>DASWFA010000323.1:0-5338 GCA_036394475.1 Binatia bacterium | reverse complement strand
CCGCCGAAAAAGGTTAAACCAAGGGGCCGCCCGTCCGCGCGCCGTAGAGTCGAGCCATCGATGCGACGGCTCGTCCGGGGCGGCTTAAAAAATTCGCCGGGAGGAACCGGGCTCATGAACCCATCGATCGCGCTGCTCGCCAGCGATTCCTCGCATCTGCCGCTGCTCGCCGTCTTCCAGGAGTGCGGCGCGACGCAAAAGTACGGCTTCGACCTCGAGCTGGACCTGGTCGGGAGCGCCCGGGCGCCGAAGCTCGCGGACCGCTCCCGCCTGCTGCTCGCCGGCGAGGTCGATTTCGTGAGCGGGCTGCACCACGAGCCCTATCTGTGGCGCGCGCGGGGCGACAAGCGCCTGGTTTATCTGGCGCAGACGCAGAACAACTGGGACGACCGCCTCCTCGTCTCCGGCAACATCGGCGCGCTCGAGTCCCTCAAGGGGAAAAAGATCATCTGCCACTGCTCGGCGCCGTGCGTGCGCGGCAATCTCGCCGCCCTGCTCGCAGACCACGGGTTTAAGAAGGACGAGATCCGCATCGAGGCGATCGAGGACATGTCGGGATCGTACCGGAGCTACGTCGACCAGGTGATCGCCGGCGCGGTCGACGCGACGCTCGTGGACATGCCCTTCGACCTGTACGGCCGGAAGGGCGGCTTAAAGATCCTGGACCTGCCCGACCGCCCGGTCATCCACAACACCACCATCCTCACCACCACCGATTACATCAAGAAAAACCGGGAAAAGGTCACCGCCTTTCTCAAGGCGCTGATCGAGGCGATCCATTTTTTCAAGACGCGGCCCGACGACGTCGCGCGGATTCTGAAGAAAAATCTTTCCCGGCGCTACGGCCTGGAGGACGAGGAATACTTCGTTCATCTCCAGCAGGGATGGGCGAAGCTTCTTTTGGCCAAGCCCTACCCGTCGCCCGCCGCGATCCATAACGTCTATGAGCTCGACGCCGGCAAAGACCCCGAGATGAGCCGGACCGCTCCGCTCGAGCCGTGGGACCTGCATTATTTGAGGGAGATCGACGACAGCGGCTTTATCGACCGCCTTTACGCCGTCTGAGGGATCTTTTCGGCGGGGGCTTTCAGGCCGTCCCGGTCTTGAGCAGCGCCTGGATTTTTTTTCCGACGATGGAATAATCGACGATCGGTTTGGAGATGAAATCGCTGCATCCCGCGTCGAGCGCCTTTTCCCTGTGCTCTCTCGTCGCGTAAGCGGTGACGGCGATGACGGGCGTATCCTTTCCCCAGTCCGTCAGGCGGAGCGCGCGCGTGGCCTCGTAGCCGTCCATGACCGGCATTTTGAGATCCATCAGGACCAGGTCGGGCCGGGCCCAGGCCGCCACTTCCAGGGCTTCCTTGCCGTTCGAGGCGAGGAGGATCTCGAAGCCGCCCATGCCCTCGAGCCGGCGCACGATGATATCGAGATTGTCGCGGTTGTCGTCGACGATGAGTATTTTATTCACGGGCGTGACCTCGCGCGGAAATCGGAGCCGTTTCAAACCGTGCGTCTGGCGATCGGGTTCCTGGCATGGAGCGCGAGGGGAACGCTCAAAATCGCGTGCGTCCCCCGGTCGCGCTGGCTTCTTATCTCCAGGCTGCCGCCGAGAAAGTCCGCCAGGCGCCGCGCCACGGTGAGGCCCAGGCCCAGGCCGGAAAACTGGCGGCGCAGCGAGCTGTCCATCTGCTGGAACGGCTGAAACATCCGCTCGATGTGCTGCTCGGGCATGCCGAGGCCGGTGTCGACGATCTCGATCTCCACCGTCCCCTTCTCGGCCGACGGCTGAAATCTCACAACGACCTTGCCGGCGTTCGGGGTGAACTTGATCGCGTTATGCAGGAGGTTCTGGACGACGCGGGACGTTTTCCCCGAGTCGCCGACGATCTTGACGCGCTCGGGCGGCGGCTCCAGGGCGATCTCGATGGTTTTTTCCTCCAGGAGCTTCTCGTAGCGCCGGAGACAGTCGTCCAGCATCACCCCGGCGTCGAACTCTTCTTCCATCAGGGCCAGCTCGCCCGCGTTCAGCGAGGTCAGGATCAGCACGTTGTCGACCAGCTCCAGGAGCTCGCCGGAATTTTTGTAGACCCGCTCCAGAATCTTCTGCTGCTGCTCCGACAGGTGGCCGAGCAGCTGGTCGAGCAGAATGGAGACGAAGCCGATCACGACGCTGAGAGGCGTGCGCAGCTCGTGGGAGATATTGGCGAGAAATTCCGACTTGACGTTCTTGAGCTCCATCTTCGCCTGCCGCCGCTCGAGCGCGCGCCGGACCAGCGCCAGGATGTGGTTCACGTCGAAGGGCTTCGAGATATAATCGAACGCCCCCAGCCGGAGCCCCTCGACGGCGGTATCCATCGAGCCGTAGCCGGTGATGATGATCGCCTCGATGTCGGGGTCGTGCTGCTTTATCTTCTCCAGCACTTTGGTGCCCGAAAGGCCCGGCATTTTGAGGTCGAGGGTCACGAGATCGACCGGCACCTGATCGAGCATCTGAATCGCGTCGGTCGGCTTTTCGACGGCGATCACGTTGTAATAGGGCTTGAGAATCACCTTGAGCGATTCGCGCGGCCCGATCTCGTCGTCCACCACCAAAATGTTCGGTCTTTCTTCCATGGGCGGGTGTAAGGACTTTTGAGCAATTGATGTGCCAGCGGTCTAGCAGGGCTAACCGCCTGAAATGGCTGGATTTATGAAATGGACGGCCGGGGCCGTCCGAGGCTAAAAAGTCCCCGGTAAAAGAGCTTATAAACCGCAGTATTTAGGGACTAAGCGCGAACCAAGCACTAGATGATGGGGGCTACGGAGGCTCGGGTAGGCGCACAAAGTTGGCGCTAATTGGACAACTTTGCGCAATCTTCGGCGGGCGGGCTATCGCTGATCTGGAGCTTTTCCATGCGGTAGCGCAGCACCCGGCGGCTCGTCCCCAGAAGGGACGCGGCCTTGGTCTGATTGAAGCCGGTCTTTTGCAGCGTTTTGATGATGATCGCCCGCTCGAACTCGTCGACGGCCTCGCCCAGCGGGCGCGACCCGCCGAGCACCGCCTCCTTGAGCGAGCCGGTCGACGGCTCGGCGCGCATCTCGGCCGGCAGATCGTCGAGCGCAATCGTCTCGTGCGGCGTCAGGATCGTCAGGCGCTCGACCAGGTTTTCCAGCTCGCGGACGTTCCCCGGCCACGGGTAGGAGACCAGGCAGTCGACCACCGCGGGCGCGAGCTTCTTCGGCGCGAGCGAGTTTTCCCGCGCCTTCAGCTTGATGAAGTGATCGACCAGAACCGGGATGTCGTCTTTCCTCTCGCGGAGCGACGGCAGGCTCACCGACACGACGTTCAGGCGGTAAAAGAGGTCCGCGCGGAAACCGCCCTCCCGGGCGAGCTTTTCGAGCTCGCGATTGCTCGCCGCGATGATCCGCACGTCCACCTTGCTTTCTTCCGTCGCGCCGAGGCGGATGAACGTCTCGGTCTCGATCGCCCGCAGGAGCTTGGCCTGCGTCCCGAGCGGCATCTCGCCGATCTCGTCGAGGAAGAGCGAGCCGCCGTGCGCCGACTCGAAATGGCCGATTTTTCTCTGGTAGGCGTTGGTGAACGCCCCCTTCTCGTAGCCGAACAGCTCGCTCTCGATCAGGCTGTCGGGCAGCGCCGCGCAGTTGACCACCACGAAGGGCTTGTTCTTGCGGTCGCTGTTGAAGTGGATCGCCTTGGCGATCAATTCCTTCCCGGTGCCGCTTTCACCGGTGATCAGCACGGTGCTTTTCCTTTTCGCGACCAGGCTCACCATCTTGAAGATTTCCATTATCGGCCGCGAAGCGCCGACGATGTTTTCGATGCCGTATTTCCGCCCCACCTCTTCCTGCAGGCGCTCGACCTCGCGCGAGAGCTGGCTCTTTTCCAGGGCCCGCGCCACTCTCAGGCGCAGCTCGTCGACGTCGAACGGCTTGGTCACGTAGTCGAAGGCGCCGGTCTCCTTGGCGGTGAACGCCGTGCGCGCCGTGTTCAAGGCCGTCAGCATGATCACCTGGCCCTCGGGATGGACGCTCTTGATCTGCTTCAGCGTCTCGAGCCCGTCGGCGCCCGGCATCATGATGTCGAGCAGGATGACCTCGGGCGCCTCCTCCCGGACCTTGCGGAGCGCCTCTTCGCTCGAGCGGGCTTCGTGCACGCGCAGAGTTTTGCCGAATATCAGGCGGATCGACTCCCTGACTCCGGTCTCGTCATCGACGACCAAAAGCGACGATTGGCTCATGATGTTTCTTCCGACCCCCTTGTGTCCGCCGCGGGCAGCTCGGCCCGGATCCGCGCCCTGGCGCCGTCGGAATAGTCGACCGTGACCGCGCCGCCGTTCCGCTCGAGCAGGATATTGGCGAGGAGAAAGCGCAGCGGCAGAGCTTCTTCCCCCGACCCCGCCGCCGCCGCGCCCAGATATTCGCTGAGCGCGCCCACCCCCGGCGCCTCCCGCGCGTACGAGATCGCCACCCTCCCCTCGCCTTCGACGTCCACCTGGATCTCGCTCTTGGGCTTCACCTGGGCGAGCGCCGCCCGCAGGATGCTCTTGAAGGCGAAGGTAAATTGCGCCGGGTCGGCGAACGCCGCCGCCGACTCGCCCCGCCTGCCCCACTGGAGCGCCGTTTCCCTCTTGATGCATTCCGGAAGCAGCTCTTCCTCGACGCGCCGGAGGTGCTCGTAGAGCAGTATTTTTTCCCTGGCCGGCTGGTTGAAGTGGGAAAAGTCGAGCAGGGCTTCGAGCAGGTCGTCCATCCGCTGGATGTCGCCGTTGACGGTCTGCTGAAAGCGCACGCGAAAGGTCGGGTCGTCGAAGCGGTCCGCGAGGAGCTGGGAAAAGGTCTTCACCGTGACCATGGGATTTTTAAGCTCGTGGGCGAGCTCGCCGATCAGCACCCGGATCTCCCGGGAGTAGCCGTTGTTCCATACCGAAACCTCGCGGGATTTCTTGTTTTGCGGCGCGGGCGCGCCGGCCGGCGCCGGCCGGGCCCTCGGCGCCTCCGCCCGCTCGGGCGGGGCAACAGCGGCCCATCCCTCGTCCCCCAGGACGAGATCGGGCGCGTCGATCAGCTCTTTTCCATGCGTCGCGAGCGTGCGGGAGATCACGCTCTCCATCTCGTCCACGTTGCCGAACCAGAGATAATTGCGCAGCCGCTCCAGCGCCGCGGGGGAAAAATGCACCGCCCCCATGCCGAGGCGCCCGGCGCACTCCTCGGCCAGCCGCCCGGCGAGCGCCGGGATGTCCGCCTGCCGCTCCCTGAGCGGCGGCAGGCGCAGCAGCAGCGTGGCCAGGCGGTAGTAGAGCGCGTCGAGAAATTCTCCGCGGTAAACCCTTTCCAGCAG
>DASWFA010000322.1:0-2093 GCA_036394475.1 Binatia bacterium | reverse complement strand
CGCCGATCCGCTCCTCATTTCGCCGCGTACGGCACGGGCACCAGCTGGTCCGCGGCGGTCTGCAAGTCCTCGCGCCAGAGCTCTAAGAGCTTTCTCGCGATCGGTCCGGGCCTGCCGTCGCCGATCGGCCGGCCGTCCCATTCGATCACCGGCGCCACTTTGACCGAGCTGCCGACCAGCATCATCTCCGCCGCCTGGTGCCCCTCTTCCTGCGAGATGTCGCCGACCCGGATGTCCTTCAAATCGCCCTGCTCTACCAGCCGGCGCGCCAGCTCCAGCAGGCGCTGCACGGTGACGCCGGAGAGGACGGCGTCGAAAGGCGGGTGGCGGAAGACCCGCTCGCGCGTGACGAAAGCCACGTTCATGTTGGAGCTTTCCGCCACCATGCCGCGGTGGTCGATGAAAATACCGTTGTCGGCGCCGCGGTCCTTGGCTTCGAGCACGACCAGCACGTTGGGAAGATAGTTGGTCGATTTGACCCGGGCGAAGAACGGCGGCTTGATCGGCACCGTGCTGGTCACGACCTTGAGCCCCTGCGTGTAGAAAGATTCCGGATAGAACTCCGCGACGAAGACGATCACGTAAAAGCTGCTGCCGGTGCACTCCCCCGGCGCGAGGCCGAAACCGCCGGGGCCCGCGGACAGCCAATAGCGCACCGAGGCGTCGCGGCGGCCGCTGGCGGCGGCGGTGTCGATGACGATTTGCCTCAGCTGCGCCGCCGGGAAAGGCAGCGGGATGCGGGCCATCTCGGCGGACTTCAGCAGGCGCTCGATGTGCCGGTCGAGCTGATAGAGCATGCCGCCCGCTAGAATGGCGGTGTCGAAGACCGCGTGGCCGCGGTGCACCATGTGGTCGTCCAGGGGCACCACCATGAGCGCCGGGTCGGTGACGATCCCGCCGAGCACGCTCGAATACATGGCGTAATAGTTGGCCGACTTGGGGTGGGCCGCGCGCCTGAGCCGCGCGGCCGCTTCTTCGGGGCTAAAACAGGCTGTCCGCTCGATTTCGGGCATGACCGTACCTCCGCAGATGAATGAGGCATTGTCATGCCGGACTCGGGAAGAGTCAAGGAAGGAGGCGGCAAAGGGCCGGCAGGCCCTTCGGGGATGCCGCTCCGGGGCGCCGCTCTTTCTTTACGAAACCGACCTGTGGCGGCGCAGATGGTGATGGTAAGACCACACCAAAAACCGGACTCTCAGGCGCAACATGATGGTCCTGAATTTTTCACCCAGCATAGGTCGTCCCCTTCCTCGCCCACTGGGGCGAGCACGTTCCATGCCAAGCGAAAATTTTTGGGAAACGGTTGAATTTCCACGCCCGCCGTTTTTGCCGCCGCGCGTCGCAGGTACTTTTTTGCCTAGGGAAAAGTAATTTCTTCCCGAAACCACGGCGGCTATCGCGGCGCGCCCGACCGCCCCGACTCGGCTTTCTCCCATTCGGCGCGCTTGCGCTCGACGAAATGGAGAATCGCCTCCCCCTCTTCGATGCCCAGGTCCGCCAGGGCGGGCTTGCCGACGCAGGCGTCCGCCGCGTCGTCGAAGCCGGTGTTCGGGTCGAATCGCTCCAGGCCCCAGCGGGCGGCGAGCTCCTGCTCGGTTCCGGCCCCCTCGATGCCCTCCCTGACCGCCCGGAGCTGCCCCAATACCGCCTTGAAGCACGCCTGGTGGCGCGCCGCCACGTTGGCCGCGAGCTGATACTCGATAAATTTTTTCTGGGGGTCTTCACCGGCCGGCGCATGGGCGGCGAGGGCGTTAGAGTCGGCGACCAGGCCGGCGCACAGGGCCGCCGCGGCTACGATGGCGAAAAGGCCCCGCGATGTGGGCCGTAAACCAGGGCGCGCCGGGGATTGGCGGGGCGCAGAACATGCCGGAAGCGTCAACATTTTCCAAACGGAACCCCGCACCTACCGCACCGCGCCGGCTTTGGCGGGGCCGAGCAAAGCGGGCAAGCCGTACCCGGTCAGATCGCCGATGCGCTCGATCGTTATGTCGGCGGGCGGATAGGCGGCGATGCTCTCGGGATCGAGCGCGTAGTGGCCTTGGCGCGGGAAGACGGTCGTCAGCCGCTCGCCCCATCGTTCCTTGATGGCGGCC
>DASWFA010000321.1:0-2650 GCA_036394475.1 Binatia bacterium | reverse complement strand
CAGTGTTTTCACACCCATGTGGCGCCGACGGAAAAAGAGGCCGACCGGAACGGGCGCGACGGGCTGGTGCCCTACCTCACGGCTCGGATCGCGGTCCGGCCGCGCGACTACGACGAGCTTTACCGGCAGAGAATGATCATGGTCGGCGACCCCCGGCATTGCGCCGAGCAGATCGAGGAGATCCGCGCGACCGGGACCAACTACATTATTTTTTTAATGAACTTCGCCACGCTGGAGCAGAAAAAAATCTTGGCGTCGATGGAGATCATGGCGAAGGAAGTCCTGCCGGAGTTCGCCGGAGCGTAGGAGCGATAATAGAAATTCCCGACCGGCTTACCAGACAAACGGGATCAGCCGGTACCGGACTCTCTTCGTATAGTCGTCGTAGCCCGGCAGCTCGCGCCGGAGGAACCGCTCCTCGATCGAGATCCGCACGACCAGCGTCGCGATGGGAAGTCCGGCGAGCAGAACCGCGGCGTACGGTTCCAGCCACAGCGGCATGCCGATCATGAGGAGGGCGGCGCCCGCAGGCGGTAGACGCCTGTATCGATCACCCTCTGGTGTCTTTCTTCCTGATGCCGTACCACCGGCGCGGCGAAGGCGTTCTCCCTCATGGCGAGGGTCATGATCCACCAGCCCAGGATAAAAAGGACGAGCCCCAAAGATGAAGCGACGACTCCGGGCTTGGGCATCAGATGAAGTCGGAACACGTCCAGAGGGATGAAAACGATCAAGCCGGCGAACGACGCGATCAGCAGCAGCACGAGGATCTTGTCCGCCAGCGGCTGGCCCCTCTGCACGGGCGGCTTGAAGCGCTCCTGGAGCAAATCCGGGCTGGTACGATAGACGCTCACCGTGCTCGCCGCCGAGGCAACGAAAACCACTCCGACGAACACCCAGGCGCGCCACCAGTCCAGCGTTCCCGCCGGCAAAAACAGCAGGAGGCCGAAAAAGGCCGTGGAAATGACCACGCCCGAGATTAATTTGAAAGTGGACACGTGGGCCTGACACCGTTCGGTCGGCGCTTGCGGCCGATCGGTTGGACTTAAGGTTTCCTGGAATTTTCGGTCCTGTTCACCGCTCTTTCGACTGGTCGCGATCGCGGCCGTCCACGCCTCTTATATACACCGTCCGCGACGGGAACGGCAGGACGATCCCCTCCTCGGCGTACCGGACATCGATTCTCTTGATGAACTCGTGCTTGAGCAGGATCCCGTCGGTGAATTCGCGCGCGCGGAGCACCACCGTGAAGTCGATCGTCGATTGGCCGAAGGCGTGATAGCGGAGCACCGGCTCGAAGTCGCGCACGCCGCCTGGAACGGTTCTGAGCACTTCCCGCGCCACCTCTACCGTCACCCGCTCGACCTTTTCCAGGTCGCTGCCGTAGGCGACGCCGAGCGGCACCGGCACGGCCATTTCCCGGTCGGGCAGATGGTAGTTGGTGATGTTGTCCTGAACGAGCTTATTGTTCGGCACCACCACCATGTTGTTGGGCAGCATCCGGATGCGCGTGCTGCGCCAGCCGATGCGCTCGACGTAGCCCTCCTCGCCGCTCTGCAGGCGCACGTAGTGGCCGATCTCGATCGGCCGGTCGGCCTTGAGGTAGAGCCCGGCGAAAAAATTTCCCAGCGTGTCCTGCAGCCCGATCGCCACCGCCAGGCTGCCGATGCCGAGGGTGGTCAGGATCGGCGTCAGCGAGATCCCCAGGTTGTCGAGGATCAGCATGCCGCCGACGGCGACCATGACGATCTTGGTGAGGACTTCGAGCGGCCCCCGGATGTTGTAGAGGCCGTAGCGGATCTCCATCGTGCGGAGCAGCAGCAGGGCGCCTTTGGTGGCCAGGATGACGGCGAGCAGGAGGCCGGCGATCGAGAGCAGCTGGTGGATCGCGGCCTGCGCCTTCGGCGGGAGCGGCGCCGCGTCGGCGATCAGGAGGAGAGCGACGACGACCAGCAGCGGAAAGAGATAGCGCTCGAGCAGCGGATAGATGCGCGGATCGACCGCGGTTCGCCGGAGCGCCCGCCGGATCGCCCACAGGATGAGCCGGTTCAGCAGGAAGGCCAGGCCGGCGGCGGCGAGGACGACGAGCGCCGAAACGATCCAGAGATTGTCGGGAAGCTGGACGCGGGGAAATTCCGCCATGCCACGGTTATAGCAAACCGCCGCGCACCGAGGCCAGCGCTATCTTGTCCGCGCCGCGGCGGGTCGAGCGCCCGAAGGGCGGCGAAAAGGCATCCCCCGCCCGGGAACGATCTCTTATTCAAACTCCGGGCTTGGCGCCGCGGACAACGAACCGGTCGCGGCGATTCTGCGCCCAGCATTTTTCGTTGTGCTCCCGGCAAACCGGCGCCTCTTTACCGTAGCTCGTAGTCGTCAGCCGTTCGGCGGCGACGCCGAGATTCACCAAATAGTCTTTGGCGGCCTGGGCCCGCTTGGCGCCGAGCGCCAGATTGTATTCCGTGGTGCCGCGCTCGTCTGTGTGGCCTTCGATGTCCACCCGGGCGGCCGGGTTATCTTTGAGCCACTCCCCGTCGGCTGTGAGCGTTTTCCGTGCGTCCGCGCGCAAATCGTAGCTGTCGAAGTCGAAGTAGATCTCTTTCAGAGGGCTGTCTTTGGGAGTCGCCGGAGCGGCGCCCCGCTTGAGGTCGTC
>DASWFA010000320.1:0-4257 GCA_036394475.1 Binatia bacterium | reverse complement strand
TATGGTTCGCCCGGATGCCGTACTTGTCGAACAGGCCGTTGTCGATCGCGGCGTAGAGATGGGTGAAGCCGCCCGAGACCGCGCACGTGGCCACGCGGATATTGACCGGCGCCTCGCCCGGCCGGGCCAGGTAGGGGTTCGCGCGGACGGCTCCCGGCGCGAAGAGGCCGGCGATGAGAAGCGCCAGGGTTAGTTCGAGGGAAGCTTTCCGCGCCCTATTTCCCATAGTCTGCCTCCGCTATTTGGATTGCCGCTGCCGCAGCACTTCGTCGAGCTTTCTCCGGTCGTCCTCGAAGATCTTCTCCCTGGACGTTCCCGCCGCCGCTTTCGGCGGCGGCTTCTTTTCGCCCCAGCCCGTTTTCCACGAAATCTCGGGCCAGGCGAGCCAGAGGACGAAAGCGCCGAAAAAGAGCAGCGCGAGAAAAGAAATAACGCCCCATGGGCTTTTCTTTTTCACCGCTGCGCGCATATGTCACGCGGCGCCGGCACGCCTCCTCTCCCTTTTAGGGAGAGGATAGAGGTGAGGGTAAAACGGCGGGCAAAGGAATGTCCCTCACCCATGCCCTCTCCCAAAGGGAGAGGGTTCACAAGCGAACGCCCGGAGACAATCATCTCGACAATTCTCTCGCTTAAGTATGATGCGATCAATACTGCGGCTTGAAAGCGAAGTGGTGCGTCGTATGGATGTAGCGGATCGTGCGCGTCTTCGAGCGCATGACCACGGACTGGGTCGTCGCGCCGCCGGGAAAGAAGTGGACGCCTTCGAGGTAATCCCCGTCGGTCACGCCCGTGGCGGCGAACATCACCTCGCCGCGGGCCAGATCCTCGATGGATAATTTCTTCTCGACGTCCTTGATGCCCATCGCGTGGGCGCGCTCGATCTCCTGCGGGTTTCGGGGCTTCAGCCGTCCCTGCATGACGCCGCCGACGCAGCGGAGCGCCGCCGCCGCGAGCACGCCCTCGGGCGCGCCGCCGATGCCCAGCAAAAGGTCGATGCCGGTGTCGGGCTTGGTGGTGGCGATCGCGCCCGCCACGTCGCCGTCGCTGATGAGCCGGATGCGCGCGCCCGCCTGGCGCACTTCCTTGATGAGCGCTTCGTGGCGCGGGCGGTAGAGGATGATGACGGTCAGGTCCTCGACCCGGGCGCCTTTCGCCTCGGCGAGGGCTTTTAAATTTTCCGTCGGGCTCTTGTCGATGTCGATGACGCCCTTGCCGACCGGCCCCGCGGCGATCTTATCCATATAGGTGTCCGGGCAGTGGAGAAAATTTCCCTTGTCGCCCATCGCGATGACCGAGAGCGCGTTCGGGCCGCCGTTGGCGCAGATCGTCGTTCCCTCCAGGGGGTCCAGCGCGATGTCCACCTCCTGGCCGCCGTCGCCGGCGCCGACCTTCTCGCCGATATAGAGCATCGGCGCTTCGTCCCGCTCGCCCTCGCCGATCACGATCGTGCCGTCGATCGGGAGGCCGTTGAAGGCCTGGCGCATCGCGTCGACCGCGGCCTGGTCCGCCGCCTTCTCGTCTCCCCTGCCCATCCAGCGCGCCGAGTTGAGCGCGGCCGCTTCGGTCACCCGGACGACTTCTAAAGCGAGGTTTCGGTCCACGTTTTGGTCCCTCCGATGAGCGCGTCGATCAGCGCGTGCGCGTTTCGGGCGACGACGCCCGTCGTCGCGGCGGCCTTTTCATTGTACCCCGTTCGCCTTTCGTGGGTAGGAGCGCCCGCGTCGTAAAAAACGAACGGCACGGGCTCGCTCACGTGGGTTTTGAGCACGATGGGGGTCGGATGGTCGGGCAGGAGCAAGAGCCGCCAGTCGCGGCGGTCTTTCATGCCCGCGAGCACGGTGCCGACCACCTTCTCGTCGAAATCCGCGATCGCCTGGATCTTCTTTTCCGCGTCGCCCATGTGGCCGGCCTCGTCGGGCGCCTCGACGTGGATGAAGACCAGGTCTTTTTTCTCCAGGGCGGCGACGCCGTACTCGCCCTTGCCTTTGTAATTGGTGTCGAAGAAGCCGGTCGCGCCCGGGACTTTGATCCGCTCGAGCCCCGCGTAGACGCCGAGGCCGTTGATGATGTCGACCGCCGAGATCACCGCGCCTTCGATGCCGAAGCGCTCTTTGAGCGACGGCAGCGCGGGCGCCCGCCCCTGCCCCCAGAGCCAGACGGATGTGGCCCGCCGCTCGCCCTTCGCGGCGCGCCTCCGGTTCACGGGATGGCGCGCGAGCAATTCCTCCGACCGGCGCATGAGATTTAGAAGAACGTCGGCGCCGTCCCCCTTGGGGAGGTAGCCGCCGGACTCCTGGTCGGTGATGTCGTGCGGCGGCGTGGTCTCCATCTTCTCTTTGCCGGCGCGCCAGACCATCAGGTTCCGGTAGCTCACGCCGGGATGGAACTCGATGCCGCCGCCGGCCAATTCCCGGTTTAAATCGTCGACGATCTCCGCCGCCTCGCCGCTCGTGATATGGCCGGCGGTGAAGTCTTCCATGAAGGCCGCGCCGTTTTTTTGTCCGAGCGTCACCAGGTTGCAGCGAAAGGCGATGTCTTTGGGCGAGAGCGCGATGCCGACGCTGGCGGCTTCGAGCGGCGCGCGCCCGGTGTGGTAGACGGCGGGATCGTAGCCGAGGATGCTCATGTTGCCGACGTCGCTGCCGGGCGGGAATCCTTCCGGGATGGTGTGCGCCAGGCCGAAGACGCCGTTCGACGCGAGCCAGTCCATGTTGGGCGTCGGCGCGATCTCGAGCGGGGTCCGGCCGCCGTATTTTTCCAGCGGCCAGTCCGCCATGCCGTCGCCCTGGAGGATGATGTATTTCATGCGGCGGCTTCGCGCTCGAACAAGTCTTTCAGCAATTTCATGTCGGCGGCGATGCGGATCGGCTCGACCGACTGGCGGATCGCGGTGTCGGGATCTTTGAGACCGTGGCCCGTCAGCGTGCAGACCACGACGTCGCCCCTCCGAAAAATACCCTCTTTTTGTTTTTGGATGACGCCGGCGATCGAGATGGCGGAAGCCGGCTCGGCGAGCACGCCCTCGGTGCCGGCGAGGAGCTTGTAGGCGGCGAGGATCTCCTCGTCGGTGGCGCTCTCGATCACGCCGCCCGACTCGTCGCGCGCCGCGACCGCCGACTGCCAGCTCGCGGGGTTGCCGATCTTGATCGCGGTCGCGACCGTCTCCGGCTGCTCGATCACCCGGCCGAGCACGATCGGCGCCGCCCCGGCGGCCTGAAAGCCCATCATTTTGGGCAGCGCCGAGAGCCGGCCGAGATCGCGGTATTCCTTGTAGCCCTTCCAATAGGCGGTGATGTTGCCGGCGTTGCCGACCGGGAGAAAATGATAGTCGGGCGCGGCGCCGAAATGGTCGGCGATCTCGAACGCGGCGGTCTTCTGTCCCTCGATGCGATACGGGTTGAGCGAGTTGACCAGCGTCACCGGGTAGCGCTCGGCCGCCTCGCAGACCATTTTGAGCGCGGCGTCGAAATTGCCGGCGATCTCGATCACCTTGGCGCCGTGGATCATCGCCTGGCTCAATTTGCCGAGCGAGATGTTGCCCTGCGGGATAAGGACGTAGGCCTTGAGGCCGGCGCGCGCGGCGTACGCCGCGGCCGAGGCCGACGTGTTGCCGGTGGAGGCGCAGATCACGGCGCGGCTCCCGGCCTCCAACGCCTTGGTGATCGCTACGGTCATGCCGCGGTCTTTGAACGAGCAGGTCGGGTTCAGCCCTTCGAGCTTCAAATAGAGCTCGATGTCCGGGTTGATGGCGCGCTCGAGGTTGCCGCAGCGGACGAGCGGCGTGTTGCCCTCGTGGAGCGTGACGATGCACTCGTCCTTCTCGACCGGGAGAAGACCGCGGTAATGGCGGATCACGCCCGGCCAGCCGGAAGTGGATTTTTCATCCGTCTTGCCGGGCTTGACCGTCTTGGCTTTATGGGCTTCCATTTTTACGGGAGCTTTTCTCGTTTCAGGTTTCAAGTTTCTAGTTTCAAGGCCGAAACCGAGAACTTTAAACTCGAAACTTTTTCAACTCCATATGGGGAACCACAGCGGCTCGGCCAGCATGTAGTCCCGGCGGCCGATAACTTTCATAGCATTCTTTATCTGTGCGATGGAAGACCGCTCCAGCGTGATGACGAACGGCAGGATCGACTCCGCCCGGTGGGCGATCCGGTAGCTCTCCGCCAGCGCCTCCAGCTCCTCCCGGCCATGGGCGAGCTGCCAGATCTCGGCGATGTTGATGCCGGCCTCGCCCAGTGTCTGGCAGATGTCGCC
>DASWFA010000319.1:0-2602 GCA_036394475.1 Binatia bacterium | reverse complement strand
CTTTTCTGATGGACAAATTCGACCGCAGCGTTTACGACGGCCCGCTGCAAGACATCTGCCGCACCCACAGCCACCTGATCCCGGCGGAAGACTACGAGTTTTTCAGAGAATGCGTGGACCGCGCCCTGGCCGAAGTTTTCCGCGCCGACAAGGCTGCGCTGCTGGACGCGCTGGTGCTCTGCAAAGAGTGGTCGGGCCCCGGGATGCCGCCTTCCCAGGCGCTGCTCCTCGGGCTGAACGAAGCGCTGCCCGACGTCGCCGCGCGCGTGATGGCCCGGGCGCGCGACTACGAGCGGGGGCTTGAGGCAGGAAACCGCCATGGCCGATGACGCGCGCCTGAGCTACACCACCGACTGCGGCATCCCCGGCCTCGGGAAAATCCCCTGGGGCAGCCACTTCTGCCAGGTTTATTCCAATCGCCGGGAGCTGGTCGAAGCGCTGGTCCCCTACTTTCAAAGCGGGCTCCGCAACGACGAGCGCTGCCTCTGGATCGCCGCCGACCCGCTGGCCGCCGCCGACGCCGAAGCGGAGCTCGGAAAGGCCGAGCCCGGGCTCGCGCGCATGAAGCGAGACGGGCGGATCGAGATCCGGGAAGCGGGCGCCTGGTACTCGGGCGTTCAGGGCTTGAACGAGCTTGCCGCCAGATGGCTCGAGGAAGAAGAACGGGCGCTGGCCGGGGGCTATCGAGGGCTTCGCATCGCCGGCAACGCGGGTTTTCTCCGGCGCGAGAGCTGGGACGCCTTCATGGCCTACGAAAACGCCGCCACCAGGGCGTTTCGAGACCGCCGGATTGTCGCGCTGTGCAGCTACGACTTCGCCCAATGCGAGCCGACCGATCTTTTCGAGGCGGTCCGCAGTCACTTCTTCACGTTCGGCTGCCGGCGCGAGAGCTGGCAAGTCCTCGAGCCGGGCTTTTCCGATCGCTTTATTCCCTAGTCTCTTCCCCGACCGATAGCTCGCGCGCCGGCCCGCAAGTTGACACCACCGGCGCGGGGAAATAGGATGCATTTTTCGGAGGGACGCATGCACGACGTGACCGACATGAGAGGATTCATCCGCTGTCTCGAAGAGATGGGCGAGGTAAAAACCTTCAAGGGCGTCGATCTCAAGATCGAGGTCGGCGCGCTGACCGAGCGCGCGGCGGAGAAAGAAGGCCCGGCGCTCGTCTTCGACGGCTTCAAGGGCTATCCGCCCGGCTTCCGCGTGGTCTCCAACCTGTTCCGCACCTGCCGGCGCACCGCCCCGGCGATGGGGCTCGACGGCGATTTGACCGGCGTCGATTTCCTGCACGCCTGGAGAAAAAAGCTCGCCGCGTTCAAGCCGGTCCCCGTCGAGCAGGTCGAGGGCGGCCCGGTCTGCGAGAATCAGATGGAGGGAGACCAGGTCGATCTCTACAAGTTTCCCACGCCGAGCTGGCACGAGCTCGACGGCGGCCCCTACATCGGCACCGGCTGCGGCGTCATCACCCGGGACCCCGAGACCGGGAAGATCAACATCGGCACCTACCGCGTCATGGTCCAGAACAAGAACACGGTGTCGGTGAAGATGAACATGGGCAAGCACGGCCGGCTCGCCTTCGAGCGGAGCCGCGCCGCCGGGAAGCCGCTGCCGGTCGCGATCACGCTGGGCCAGGGGCCGAGCGTTTTTCTCGCCGCGCAGATGCCGCTGCCGCCCGACGTGAACGAGTACGAGTTCGCCGGCTTTCTCCAGGGCTCTCCCGTGCCGGTGCTCCGCGGCGCCGCGACCGGCCTCCCGATCCCGGCCAACGCGGAGATCGTCCTGGAAGGCGAGATGCCGCCGATGGCGGATAAGGACATGCCGCGCGAGGGGCCGTTCGGCGAGTGGCCGGGCTATTTCACCGACGCCAACGTCGGCGAGACGCCGATCATGAACGTCAAACGCGTCTATTACCGGAACGATCCGATCCTGCTCGGCGCGCCGCCGCTCAAGCCGCCGGCGAGCTATCTGCCGATCGCGCTCGGCGCCGCCACGCTCTGGGAGCAGCTGGAGAAGGCCGGCATCCCGGAAGTCAAAGGCGTCTGGGGCTTCGTCTACGGCGGCCAGCCGGGGCCGTTCACGGTGATCAAGATCAAGCAGCGCTACGCCGGCCACTCGAAGCAGGCGCTCATGGTCGCCGCCGGCGCGCGCGCCGGCGCCTACGGCGGCAAGTTCGTCGTCGTCGTGGACGACGACATCGACATCGCCAACCCGTACGACGTGATCTGGGCGATCGCCACGCGCTGCTACGTGCGCGACGGCATCGACGTCATCAAGAGCGTCTGGGCCTCGGTGTGCGAGCCGGCGATGCCGCCGGAGGAGCGTTCGCCCAAGGGCTACGTCTCCGACCGCGTGCTGATCGACGCCTGCCGCCCGTTCCGCTGGATGGACGATTTCCCGGCGGTGAACGCCTTCGAGAAAGAGATCAAGGATGAAGTCGAAAAGAAGTGGCAGCTCTGACGGCGGCGGAAAAAAGCTGATTTAAAAATGGGCGCGCTGGAGACACTCAGCCTCGCGATGGGCGCCGCCTGGACCTCGGGCATCAATCTCTACGCCACGGTCGCGGCGCTCGGCATCGCCGGGCGGGCCGGGATGATCCAGCTGC
>DASWFA010000318.1:0-2379 GCA_036394475.1 Binatia bacterium | reverse complement strand
CCATGTTCCCGCCGGCGCCATCCCCAAGGACGGCCCTTCGGCGGGCATCACCATGGCGACCGCGCTCATCTCGGCGCTCACGCGCCGTCCGGTGAGCCGCTACGTGGCGATGACCGGAGAGATCACGCTCAGAGGGCGGGTCCTTCCGATCGGCGGCCTTAAGGAAAAATGCCTGGCGGCGCTGCACGCCGGGATCAAAACCATCATCATTCCCGACCGCAACGACAAGGATCTGGACGAGATCCCCAAGCCGGTGCGCCGCAAGCTCGAGCTGATCACGGCCAAAAACATGTCGGACGTCCTCGAGGTCGCGCTGCTCGCCAAAAACGACAAACGGTCGGCGGCCGGGGCGGAGGGGTACGCGGTCAAATCCAACCGCAAACGGCGGCTCAAGAGAAAAGAAAAACCGCTCGACAAGCTCGGTCGGGACAGGACCGTTCCGCTGCGCGCCTAAATGAAGCTCAGCAGGGTCGGGGAATTCGGCCTGATCGAGAGAATTCGCCGGGCCGCCCCCGAGGGGCGCGGCGTGCGCGCCGGCATCGGCGACGACGCGGCTTGGCTCGACTGCCCCGGCCGAAACCTGCTCGTCACCACGGATCTGCTCATCGAGGGAATTCATTTCAACCTCCGCTGGACCTCCTTTTACGCCCTGGGGTATAAGACGCTGGCCGTGAATCTAAGCGATATCGCCGCCATGGGCGGAAGCCCCGCCTTCCTGACGCTTTCCCTCGGCATCCCGGCCGACTTCGAGAGCGCGGATATAGAAGAATTCTACCGCGGCATCCGCTCGCTGGCGCGCCCCGCCGGCGTCTCGATCGTCGGCGGCGACACCAGCGCCGCGGGCCGCTTTTTCGTGAGCCCGGCGCTCATCGGCCACTCCCGCCACGCGCCGGTGCTCAGAAGCGGCGCCCGGGCTGGAGATGACCTGTACGTCACCGGGACGCTGGGCGACTCGGCCCTCGGCTTGAAACTGCTGAAGCAAAAAAAAAGGCCGGCGCGGGCGGAAAAAAAGGCGGCGGACTTTCTTATCCGCCGGCACCGTTTTCCCAGCGCCCGGCTCGGCGCGGGCGCTCTCCTCGCCGGCGCGGGGCTGGCCCGGGCGATGATCGACGTGAGCGACGGCCTGCTGCAGGACCTGGGACACATCGCCAAGGCCAGCTCGGTCGGCGCCGAGGTGTGGGCGGAGGCGCTGCCGCTTTCGCGGGCGTACAAAACCATCGCCGGACGGCAGACCGGCCACGCGCTTTCCGGCGGCGAGGACTACGAGCTGCTTTTCTCGGCCCGGCCGCGAGATCGGGCGAAGCTGGAAAAGCTCAAAAAGCGGCTCGGCGTTCCCGTGACGCTGATCGGCAGATGTCTCGCTCCGGGCCGCGGCGTCCATGTGGTCAACGGCGGCGGCAAGCCCGCCGCGCTCCGGCTCGCAGGCTACGATCATTTCAAGGCCCGATCCTGACGAGAATTCATCATTACGCGTGTCCAACCCCTGCCTTAAAGAAAACTTGAAAAGATAGATAAAATGGACCGCGCGCGTTTGGGACAGCTTTTGGAAGAGGTGCGGGAGGGAAAAGTCTCCGTCCCCCGGGCGCTCGAGCGGCTGCGCCATCTGCCTTTCGAGGACCTGGGCTTCGCCAAGGTCGACCATCACCGCGCGCTCCGGCGCGGCTTTCCCGAGGTCATCCTGGGGGAGCGCAAGACGGCGGCGGAGATCGCCGCCATCGCGCGCGCCCTGATGCGCCGGCGCCACAGCGTGCTCGTCACCCGGCTCGCGCCGGAAAAGATGGCGCGGCTCAAAAAGTCGCTAAAGGGGCTCCGCTACAACGCGGCGGCGCGGGCGGCCACCTGGTCGAGCCGGCCTTTGCGCGCGGCCGGACGGGGCGCCGTGCTGGTGGTGTCGGCGGGCACCTCGGACATTCCCGTCGCGGAGGAAGCCGCGGTGACGGCGGAGATGATGGGGAACCGGGTCGAGCGCCTCTACGACGTCGGCGTCGCCGGGCTGCACCGCCTGCTGGAGAACCGCGGCAAGCTTTTTTCCGCCGCCGTCCTGATCGTCGTCGCGGGCATGGAGGGGGCGCTGCCGAGCGTGGTCGCCGGACTCGTCGACCGGCCGGTCATCGCGGTGCCGACGAGCGTCGGCTACGGTGCCAGCTTCAACGGCCTGGCCGCGCTTTTGGCCATGCTCAACTCCTGCGCGGGCGGGGTGACCGTGGTAAATATCGACAACGGCTTCGGCGCAGGCTTTGCAGCCGGCCTGATCAATCGGGTATAAGGGGGCTGGGGCCGGACCGCCGGGGGCGGCCGCGGGACTCCCGACGCTATGAGCGAGCCAAAAAATACCGGACCTTCAACCGCTCTTCGGACCTGGCGGTCAAGATTTTCGGC
>DASWFA010000317.1:0-5368 GCA_036394475.1 Binatia bacterium | reverse complement strand
CCAGGCCCGTGTTCACCGATATCGGCGACGCGCACCGCATCGTCCGCTGGATCGTGGAGCAGCGCCGCAGCGCGACGCCCTGCTGCATCACCACGGCCGCCAGCAACGCGGCGAGGATCGCGCGGACGGCATGGGAGATGGGGGAGTCTCTCGCGGGCGCGAAATTCATCGTCAGCGGCGAGCCGTTCACCGAAGCCAAGCGCGAATGGATCGAGCGCGTCGGGGCCCGCGCCACGTCGCGCTATACCTACGGCGGCGGAGTCATGGTCGGATACGGATGCGCCGCGCCGGTGTCCGGCGACGAGATCCACGTCGACGAGACGAGGCTCGCGCTCATCGACCATCCGGCGCCGCTGAGCGACGATGCCCCCGCGATCCATCCGCTGCTCCTGAGCACGTTGTACCCGGCCGCGGCGGCGCGGTTCCTGCTCAACGTGGAGAGCGGCGACTATGCCGCGCGGGGTCGGAGAGACTGCGGCTGCGCGCTCGAAAAGGCCGGCCTCACCCTGCACCTCCACCGCATCCGCAGCTACGAGAAATTTACCAGCGAGGGGATGAACTATTTCTACGGCGATCTGTACGAATTTTTCGAGAAGACCCTGCCTTCGGAGTTCGGCGGAGCGCCCGGGGATTACCAGCTCGTGGAAGAGGAAGACGAGAAGGGGCAGACCCGCCTGACCCTGGTGATTCGTCCGGAAGTGGGCGGGGTGGACGAAGCGAAGATGCTTCTGCGGCTCCGGCAAAGGCTCGCCGAAGGCTCTTCGGCCAACCGGTTTCAGGCTAAAATCTGGCAGGACGCCGGGACGTTTAGGATCAGAAGAGAGGCGCCGCACGCCAGCGGACGGGGGAAGATTTTGCCGCTGCACATCGCGGGATAATCCGAAAGTCGCGCTCAGGCAAGAGCACCGCCGGCTTGACCGCCCCGGCTCCATAGTAGTAGACGAAAGTCATGCCCAAACTCACTTTAAGTTTCGCTTCCGCGTATAACGACCGCGTCGAGCCGCTGATGGACGGCACGGTCGAGGCCGAAGGGCTGGAATTCATCCCGACCCATTCGCATCCCGGCGAGACCTTCTGGCGCCAGCTCAAGTTCCAGGAATTCGACGTCTCGGAGATGTCGCTGTCGTCCTATCTGATCGCGCGCTCGCGCGGCGCGGACATGATCGCGATCCCGGTCTTTCCGAGCCGCCGGCTGTTCCACGCCGAGGTCGCCTACAACGTGGATTCCGGCGTGAAGGCGCCCGGCGACCTCGTCGGCAAGCGCATCGGCGTGGCGGAATACCAGCAGACCGCGGCGCTCTGGACGCGCGGCGTGCTGGAGCACGACTTCGGCGTTTCGCAGTACAAAGTCGAATGGTACATGGAGCGGAGCGAGGAGCTGAGCCACGGCGGCGCCACCGGCTTCCAGCCGCCGCCGGGCATCTCGTTCCACCGCATCCCGCCGGACAAGAGCCTCGCCTCGATGCTGCTCGCGCGCGAGATCGACGCCGCCGCGGTCGTGGGGCCGTGGACGCGCTCGCCGAGCGTCGTCGACCGCTCGAGCCGCATTCCCGGCAGCGGCGACTGGAACAAGGTCAAGCTGCTCTTTCCCGACCGCGTCGCCGAGACGCGGCGGTTTTTCAAGACCCACGGCTTTCTCCCCGCGAACCACACCTACGTCATCCGCGGCGCCGTCTATAAGCAGCACCCCTGGGTCGCCTTCAATCTCTACAGCGGCTTCGTCAAAGCCAAGGCGCTGGCGGCGGAAAAGCTGCTCGAGCGCATCCCCTCGGGGCTCTTCTTCGGCAAGGAATATCTCGCCATGACGCGCGAGGTGGTGGGCGACGACCCCTTCGCCTACGGCATCGGCGCCAACCGGAAGATGCTCACGACGCTGGTCGACTACTCGCACGAGCAGGGCCTGACGAAAGAAAAACCAAAAATAGAGGAATTGTTCGCCGAGAGCACAAGGGATCTGTAGAGGAGGGATTAGGAATTAGGGGTTAGGAATTGGGGTAGGAGTACTCATCAGCTTGGCTTTCGTTGTTACCCTTCTTCCTCTTTCTCCGAATCCGGAGCCCCAATTCCTAATTCCCGATCCGCAATTCCTATTTCTTTAAGCGCGTTCAAAAAGGTCCCAGATCCTAGGCGTGCGCCGAGCCGGCGAGCGCAGGCGTACTTTTTTCAGTACGTCGAGCGAGACGGCTCAAGCACAACGAAGGAGATGGGCCTTTTTCAACGCGCGTCCAGGGTCCAGATGTCGTAGAGCAGCTCCATCCGGCGAAACGTATGCTTCCGCGTCAGCTCCTGAAGCTCGGGCGACGTAAGATAGCGGACCGCGATCTCCTCCGCGAGGCTGCCGTGCTCTTCATCCGCTTCCGAGTGCACGGTGAAAAACCGGACGTCCTCCGGGCTCATGTGATAGTTTTTGATAAACCCTTCACCCAATGCGGCCGCCGCGGGGCCGAAGGTCCCCTCGGCGCCGATCTGGATCGCCATGACGACGAACCACGGCAGGGTGTGGATGACCAGCTCGACGTAGTAAAGATGCGCGGCGGTGGACGGGGTCAGCTCGGCGTTTTCGAGCTGGCTGCGCTTGAGGCCGATGGACTCGGCGAATCGGATGGCGAGCTGGTTGTGGCCGGCGGTGCCGGTGTCCATCCCGCGGGTCTCCTCCTCGACGACGCCCCAGAGTTTCTTCGCCATGCCGGGATCGCTGCAGGCGAGGTAGCGCAGCATCGAGATGCGCGGCACGGCGGCCCGGAACTGGTAGTCCTGGATCGCCCAAGCGCGGATCTGGTCCAGCGTCGCGGTGCCGCTACACACCGCTTGCAAAAACGGGTGCTTGATCCGGATCTTGGGGAACGCCTGAATATCTTTTTTGAGCTGCCGCACAAAGTCGACCGACGAAACCGCTTCGAATTGCATCGCCATTTCTGTTTTCCTTCCTAATTCCTGATTCCCGATCCCTAATCCCTGTTTTTCAACCGGCTCACGTAATATTCCCAGCCGCGCGCCGGGAAGCGCTCGTCGGCGCTGAAGGTCTCGAGCTCCGCCGCGCTCAGCCAGCGCGGCTCGCCGTGCAGCAGCGCCAGGTGGGCGAGCTCGCCGAGCTGGGCGAGGCGGATCGTGCGGATGACCGACTGCTCGATCGTCGCGCCGACCACCGCGTCGCCGTGGGCGCGGAGCAGCACCACCGGGCCGTCGCCCAGCGTCCGGGCCAGCGCGTCGCCGCGCTCGATCGTGCGCACGAGCCCGGCCGCCTCGTAGACCGGCGGCCCGTCGGCGGAGAGGAACTTGCCGTAATGGTGCAGCGGCTTGAGCTTCGCCGGCAGCACGCTGAAAAGCGTGCTCCAGACCGAGTGCGTGTGGCAGACGCTCATGACGTCGGGCCGCGCCTTGAAGACGCGCGCGTGGATCGGCCACTCGTTCGGCGGCGTCTCGGCGCCGCCGAGATGCCGGCCGTCGAAGTCGAGCATGACCAGACGCTCGACCGTGGCCAGGCCCGGGCTCACGTTGGCGATCGTCAAAAAGGCGGCGGCGCCGGGCACGCGCGCGCCGATGTGGCCGTAGCCGTCGGTGATGCCCTCGCGGTCGAGGATGCGGCAGGCGGTGACAAGCGTGCGCTTGAGCTGGTCGAGCTCGGCGGCCTCGTAGCGGGGTGGCGCCATTTTTCCTCCGGTTCGGCTAAAATCTATTCGTCCCGGTCCCTCGAAGTCAAGACCGGCTTTACCCGGCGCGGTTATTTGGCTAAAGACGGACTAGGGAGAACGGGGGCCGCAGCCGCCGTCGCGGCATGGGGCCGGGCGGATGCCCGGCTAGATCACCCTTGCAGGCGGGAGGAGTTTCGCCCTAAAATGCGGGCCGGTCGAAGGAGGTGGCCATGAAAAAGCTCACCGTCGGGATCCCTCTTACGCGGCGCGAGTTTTTGGGCGGCGCGGCGGCCGGAGCGGCGGCCCTGCTGCTGCCCTGGGACCCGGCCCGCGCCGAGACCAAGCTCCAGGTCGGAACGATCAAGATCGGCGACCTCTCGCCGTTTTTCCTCGCCCAGGAGAAGGGTTTTTTCAAGGACGCGAACCTCGATATCAACGCGGTCGCCATGGTCGGTGGCGCGGCGATCCAGCCGGCGCTCGCCTCCGGCGCGCTCAACATCGGCTGGTCCAACGTGGTCTCCACCTTCCAGGGCCACCTGGAAGGCTTCGACTACCGCTTCATCGTCAGCGGCGCGCTCGCCAAGCGCGGGACCAACGAGGTCTTCGGCGTCAATGTCCTGGTCGACTCGCCCATCAAGACGGCCGGGGACCTCGCCGGCAAGACGATCGCGACCAATACCTTGAGCAACATCACCCAGGCGCTCGGCCAGCATTGGATCGACCGCAACGGCGGCGACTCGTCCAAGGTGAAGTGGGTCGAGGTGCCGTTCCCCAACATGGAGGCGGCGCTGGTGCAGAAACACATCGACGCCTTCGTCGCCGTCGAACCCTGGGTCACGGTCTCCTCGCAGGTGAACAAAAAAAGCCGCGTGCTCGGCCAGCCGGCGGGCGGCGTCGCGCCGCGCTTCATGATCGCCTCTTTTTTCTCCAGCGACGCGTGGATCCAGAAGAACGGCGACACGGTGAAGGCTTTCGTCTCCGCGCTCCAGCGCGGCATCGACGCCCACAACGCCGACCTCGACGAGGCCAAGGCGACCATCGCCAAATACACCGGCTTGTCTCCCGACGTCGTCAAGCTGCTGACGCTGTCCGCCTTCGAGAGGCGGATGCAGGAATCCGATCTCCAGCCGATCATGGACGTGGCGCTCAAGTACAAATTGATCGGCAAAAAATTTCCGACCCGGGACGTGATCGCCAAATCCGCCCTGGGATAGAACGAAAACGGAGGATTTCCCATGCGCCTGCCGGCCGTCGCCGTCCACGTTGTCGCGCTTTTTCTCTCCGCCGCCGCCGGGGCGCAGACCGCCCCGCGCGCCGTCGGCATCGGCTCCAACCCGGCGGGCTCCCTCTACTATTCCCTCGCCAGCGGGCTGGCGAACGCGGTCAGCACCGCGGCGCCGTTCCAGATGACCGTGCAGCCGTACACCGGCAGCAGCACCTTCCTGCCCCTCATCGAGAACGGCGAGCTCGAGTTCGGCATGATCAACGCGGTGGACATGGCGCTGGCCTACCAGGGACCGGACAAACTCAAGATTGGGGGAAAAAATCCCTATCCCCATACGCCCCACACGCGGCTGATCATGCGCGGCTCGCCGCTCCAGGGAAGTCTCGTCGTAAGGAAAAATTCGCCGATCAAAAACATTCACGACGTCAAAGGCAAGCGCGTCACCGGAGAATACCCGGCGCAGCTCGCCGTCTGGTACAACATCTACGGCTCGCTCGCCAACGGCGGGCTC
>DASWFA010000316.1:0-3839 GCA_036394475.1 Binatia bacterium | reverse complement strand
AGGATCTTACTCCGGTCGAGCAGCGTCAGGGGATATTCCTTCCAGCGCCCGGACTCGAAAGTCAAAACCGCCCGCGGCTGCAGGGCGCCGAAGAAAACCGTCCCGGCCGGGCGGTCCGCCAGGAGCGGCTCCCACCGCTCGCGCGCGCCCGTGACCAGGTACAGATGAGCCCGGCCCAGTTGTTTCCGCGGCTCGCGAAACGCCCCGGCCGGAAGCAGCCATCCGTTGGAGTCCGAGCCCAGGAGCAGGAGGTCCACATCGCGATTGAGCCGGCGATGTTGAAAGCCGTCGTCCAGAATAAAAATATCCGTCTCGCCGGCGGCGAGTAATTTGGCGCCCGCCTGGAGCCGGTTTTTTCCCACGCCCACCCGACGGCCGAACAGGCGCGCCATCATCACGGGCTCGTCGCCCGCGGTCAGAAAATCGCCGTCCTCCTTGGACGACGGCCGCGCGAGCTCGTAAGCCGGCTCCAGGACGACGGGCTCTTTGGCCGCGCCCTTATAGCCGCGGCTGAGAATCGCCACGCGGTGGCCCCGCTGGTCCAGCTCGCGGGCGAGCCAGATCGCGGTGGGCGTTTTGCCGGTGCCGCCGACGGTCAGGTTGCCGACGCTCACCACGGGCCGCGGCAAGCCCTGGACGGAGAGCCAGCGGAGCCGGTAGAGCAGGCCGCAGAGCCGCACGGCGAGCCCGTAGGCGAGCGACAGCGGCAGCGCCCACAGCCACAGGAGGTAGTAGAATATCCCCTCCCTCTGCCAAACTTTTCGCGCCCATACCGCGCCCATGTTTCCCGTTGTCCAGCCCGGCTCAGAAATAGCGGGAGACCAAGTCCATGCTCCCTTCCACGATTTTTCGGTCCGCCTCCGCCACGCGATAGGCGCTCTCGCCGGCTCTCGCGGCGGCCGGCGGGTCGCCGAACAGGCGCGATAGCTCGCGCACGAGGTCTTCTTTGCCGCGGACCTCGATGCCGCCGCCGCTTAGCTTCAACTCTTCGCTGATGCGGGCGAAGTTGCCCATATGGGGGCCGAAGAGGACCGGCTTCTGGCAGCGGGCCGGCTCGATGACGTTATGGCCGCCGGCATCGACCAGGCTGCCGCCGACGAACGCGATGTCCGCGACGGCATAAAAATCCGCCAGCTCGCCGAGCGTATCGAGAAAAACGACCTCCCCGGCCGGCTCATGCCCGCCGTTGGCTGCGCTTCTCTTGCTATACCGGACTCCGCTTCTTTTGAGTAGTCTTTCGACTTCGGCGAAGCGCTGGGGATGGCGCGGGGCCAAGACCATCACGAGGCCGGCGAAGCCCGCCTTGAGCTCGCGGAAGGCCTCGACGAGAATCTCCTCCTCGCCGCGGTGGGTGCTGCCGGCGACCAGGACATGGCGGTCTGCCGAGCCGTCGGGCGGCAGGACTTTTTCCGCCGCCTTCGCCTCCCGGCGGCCCGCCGCGGCGGCCTGCTTCAAGTTTCCCGTGATCCGGACCCGGGCCGGGTCGGCCCCGAGCCGCACCATCCGCTCGGCGTCCTCGGCGCTCTGCATCCCGAGCGCGGTGAGCCGCCCGACCGCCCGGGAAAAAAAAGCCCGGAAAAAATAATAGTAGCGAAACGAGCCGGGCGAGAGCCGGCCGCTCAGCAGGACAACCGGGATGCCCTTCCCGTGGCAGATTTTGAGCAGGTTCGGCCACAGCTCGGTTTCCATCAGGACCAGAAGGCAGGGATCGAAAACCCTGAGCGCGCGCCGGACGATCCAGGGGTGGTCCAGCGGCAAAAGCACCGAGCCGTCGGCGCCGGCGCTCCGCCGCGCCGCCTCTCTTCCGGTCGCCGTGAAAGTGGAGAGGAGGACCTTGCGTTCGGGAAATTTCGCCTTGAGCGCGCCGACGAGCGCTTTCGCCGCGACGACCTCGCCGACCGAAGCGGCGTGGACCCAGACCGGCCGGGAGCCGCGCAGCGCGCCGCGCAAGGCGCGCGGGTAAAAACCGAACCGCTCGGCGAGCCCCCGGCGGAAGCGCTCGCCCAGCGCCGCCACCAGCGGCACCAGCGGCAGGCCGAGCACGAGGACCAGGGTCCAGACCGCATTGTAGATCCAATAGAGCATGGACCCTAGTGTAAAAGCTTGTCCCCGGACGTTCCGTCCTCTTCGAGGAGCTGGAGGGTATAGAGCCGGCTGTATTCCGATTTCCGCGCGAGCAGCTCTTCGTGCGTCCCCACCTCGGCGATCATCCCGTCGACCAGCACCACGATGCGGGTCGCCTTGCGGATGGTGGTGAGACGGTGCGCGATCACCAGCGTCGTGCGCCGGACCATCAAATTCTCGAGCGCTTCCTGCACGAGCCGCTCCGAGTCCGAGTCCAGCGAGGAAGTGGCCTCGTCGAGGATCAGGATCGGGGCGTCCTTGAGAATCGCCCGGGCGATCGCCAGCCGCTGGCGCTGTCCGCCCGAGAGCTTGAGTCCGAGCTCGCCGATAACGCTGTCGTAGCCCTGCGGCATCGCCATGATGAATTCGTGCGCGTGCGCCGCCTTGGCCGCCGCCACGATATGGTCCATGTCCTGCGCCGGATCGCCGTAGGCGATGTTGTTCTTGACCGTGTCGTTGAAGAGAAACGTATGCTGCGTGACGATGCCGATCTGGGAGCGGAGCGAGGCGAGCGTGACGTCGCGGATGTCCCTCCCGTCGATGGTGATCTGCCCCGAGGTCACGTCGTAGAAGCGCGGCACGAGGTCGGCCAGCGTGCTCTTGCCGACGCCGGAGACGCCGACCAGCGCCACCATCTCCTCGGCGTGGATCTTCAGGTTGATGTTCTGGAGCACGAGCTTGCGGGCGTAGCCGAAAGAGACGTCGTGAAATTCGACCGCCGAGGAAAACGCCGGGGTCGGCACGGCGCCGGGCCGATTCTGGATCTCGGGCTCGCTGTCCAAAACCTCGAAGATGCGCTCGGCGCCCGCGATCCCCTGCTGGATGACGGCGTAGGTCTTGGTGAGCGCCCGGAAAGGCTGGTACAGGAGGAACATCGCCATCAGAAAAGCCATGAACTCGCCCTGCGTGCGCCCGCCCGAGATGACGCTCAAGCCGCCGTACCAGAGCACCGCGGCGATGGCGAAGGCGGCGAGCATCTCCATCGCCGGGCTGATAAATCCCTGCGTGCGGCTGCTGCGGATCGCCTGCTTGAAAATCTTCATGTTTTCCGCCTCGAAGCGGGCGATCTCGTACTGCTCCATGCCGAAGGCCTTGACGATCCGGTTTCCCTGGATGCTCTCCTGCAGCAGGTTGGTCAGGTTGCCCTTGGCCACCTGGCCGCGCTTGGTGAGGCGCTTGATCCTCTTGCTCATCCGCGTCATCGGAAAGACCGAGGCGGGAAAGACGACGAACGCGATGCTCGCCAGGACCCAATCCATGTAAAAAGCCGCCGTGATGAGCGCCAGGAGCGACATCGAGTCGCGCATCAGCGAGGCGACGGAATCCGTCAGCGCCGAGCGCACCAGGCTCACGTCGTTGGTGATGCGCGAGATCAGCGTGCCGGTGGGATTGCGGTGGAAGTAAGAGAGCGAGAGGAACTGCAAATGGTGGTTCATCTCGTCGCGCACGTCGTTCAGGATGCGCAGCCCCACGTAGTCGGTCAGATAGCCCTGGCCGAAGTTGACCAGTCCGCGCAAGGAAAACACGGCGACGATGATCCACGGCAGCTGCGCCAGCGCGGCGCTGTCCTTGCGGGTGAAGACGTCGTCGATCACCTGCCGGAGCAGAAACGGGGCGGCCCCGGTGGTCGCGCTATAGACGGCCATGCAGATCATGGCGAGCGTGAAATAGGGCCAGATGTAAGGCCTCAAATATGCGAGCAGACGCCGGTAAGC
>DASWFA010000315.1:0-1618 GCA_036394475.1 Binatia bacterium | reverse complement strand
ACTTTGTTCTTCTTGACTGAGTCCAGCACGTCCTTGGTCGCCATCTGATTTTCCCCCTTGGATGATGAAGTTAAATTTTCCAATAAACGTTCGTGTTATCACATTCCCCGGCTGACGGCCAGCGCGAAATCGCTCACAGCGAGTAGCTTTTTTCGTTGTGCTGGCTGAGATCGAGGCCCATCAGCTCTTCCTCTTCGGGCACGCGCAGTCCCATGACCGCCTTGAGGATGGAGAGGATGATAAAGGTCCCCGCGGCGGCGAAGATCCAGGTCGCGAGCACGGCGACGATCTGCACCCAGAGCTGGCCGGGATTGCCGAAAAAGAGGCCGTCGTTGCCGGCGGCGTTGATCGCCTTGGAGGCGAAGAGCCCCGTGGCGATCGCCCCCCAGGTGCCGCCGACGCCGTGGACGCCGACGACGTCGAGCGAGTCGTCGTAGCCCCATCGGGCTTTGAGGTTGCAGGCGCTCGAGCACAGGACGCCCGCGACCAGGCCGATGGCGATCGAGGCCATCGGCCCGACGAATCCCGAGCCCGGGGTGATCGCGACCAGGCCGGCGACCGCGCCGCTGGCCGCGCCGAGCACGGTCGGCTTGCCGCGCGTGATCCAGTCCATCGCCATCCACGAAAGCGCCGCCGCCGCCGTGGCGGTATTGGTGGCGACGAACGCGCTCGTCGCCAGGCCGTCGGCCGCCAGCGCGCTCCCCGCGTTGAAGCCGAACCAGCCGACCCAGAGGAGCGACGCGCCGATCACGCTGAAGGGCAGGTTGTGCGGCGGCATCGGCTCGTGCGGGTAGCCGATCCGTTTGCCGAACATGCAGCAGGCGACCAGAGCCGAGATGCCAGAGCTGATATGGACCACGGTGCCGCCGGCGAAATCCAGCGCGCCCATCTCGCGCATCCAGCCCTTGACGCCCCAGACCCAGTGCGCCAGCGGATCGTAGATGAAGGTCGACCATAGCAGCATGAACAGGATGAAGGTGCCGAACTTGGCGCGCTCGGCGATCGCGCCGGTGATCAGCGCCGGCGTGATGACCGCGAACATCATCTGGTAGACCATGAACGTCTGGTGCGGGATCGTCGCCGCGTAGTCGGGATTGGGCTCGGCGCCGACGCCGGAGAGGCCGAGCCAGGCGAGGCTGCCGATGATGCCGCCCTGATCGGGTCCGAACGCGAGCGTGTAGCCCCACAGCACCCATTGGATGCTGATGAGCGCCACGACGATGAAGCTCTGCATGATCGTCCCGAGGGCGTTCTTCCCGCGCACCAGGCCGCCGTAGAAAAGAAAGAGGCCGGGGATCGTCATCATGAGGACCAGCGCCGACGACGTCAGCATCCAGGCGTTGTCGCCCTTGTCGATCTTTGACGCGGCGGGCGCGGCTTGAGCCGGGGCGCCGGGGGGCGCCGGCGTGGCGACGGCCGGCGCGGCTTCCTCCGCCAGGGCCGGCGGGTCAACGGCTGCGACGAGAGCGGAGCAGAGGAAAAGAAAAAGCGCGCATAGCTTTATGTATCGGCTCATGTCGGTCCTCCTCGACCGGGTAGGCTTCGGCGTTGAAGCTGGTGAGCACCTAACATAATTACCCGGCGCAAGGCAAGAGAAAAGGCTGCGGAATCTACCAGA
>DASWFA010000314.1:0-8460 GCA_036394475.1 Binatia bacterium | reverse complement strand
AGGCGGTGTAGACGATGAAAACCCGCCGCGCGCGCGCGCGCCGGAGAAATTGCGCCACCGGCTCGACGAGCTCGTGGCAGCGCTCCGCCGGATTCTCGCAGCGGGCGTTCAAGTCCAGAACCAGCAGCGCGGTCGTTTTCGGATCGACGGTGATCTCTTTCGGCACGGGTCTGTTGGGCATGGCGTTTTTCCCTTTCAGGCGGCTTATAGACGCTTCACATCATGAAAGCAAGATAAGATTCGGCGAGTTTTCTTCTTCGGCCGATCCGTGTAAAACTAGCCCCAGATGACGCGCTTTTCCAATTACCGCTTGAACAAGGGGATCAGCCGGGTCGCCATGCGCGCCATGAACCTCGCGGCCGGGCGGGCGGCGGACGTCGAGGTCGATCTGAGCCGCGAGCGGATCAAAAAGATCCTGCTGGTGCGCGGCAACTTCCGCATGGGCGATTCGGTCCTGGCGTCGCCCGCGATCCTCCTGTTCCGCAAGAATTTTCCCGACGCGACGATCGACTTCGTCGGCTCGTCGATGTCGCGCGCGCTGTTCCAAAATCTGCCGCTCGACCGCCACTACGAGATCACGCGCCGCTTTCCGGACGCCATGTGGGCCTATTTCGGCCTGATCCGGAAGATCCGCGCCGCCGGCTACGATCTCGCCGTCGACGTGAGCTGCTCGCAGTCGGCGATGGGCGCGTTCGTCGTCGGCTTCTCCGGGGCCCGGCTGCGTGCCGGGCTCCGCGGCAAGCGCGACCGCTGGTTCAATCTCCGGCTCCCCAAGCCGCCCGACCGGAACAAATATCAAACCCTGCCGGCCTTCGTCGCGTCGCTGGGCCTCCAGTCCGAAGAGACGTTTCCCGCGCTGGTCCTGTCCGCCGCGGAAAAGGCCGAAGGAAAAAGCCGCGTCGAGGCGGCGGCTGGGCCGGGCGGCGGCCCGCGCGATCCCATCGTCGGCATCTTCACCGGCGGCAGAGTCAGCCGGCGGAAGCGCTGGCCGGCGGAAAAATTCCTCGAGCTGGCGGCGGCGCTCAAGCGGCCCGGCGTCCGGGTCGCGCTTTTTGTCGGCCCGGAGGAGAAAGAGCTGATCGGTTTTTTCCAAAGCCGCCTCGGCAAGGAAATTCCGGTGCTCTACGAGCCCGCGGTCCGGGGCTTCGCCGCCATGGTCGCGCGCTGCGACCTCTTCGTCACCTGCGACAGCGGGCCGATGCACCTCGCCTGCGCGCTCAGGGCGCGCACGGTGGCGATTTTCCAAAAGGCGGACCAGCGCCACTGGGGCCCGCCCCCGGCGCTCGCCCGGATCGTCTTCCGGGACGGCGGCGCCGCGGTCGCCGAGGTGGCCGGCGCCTGCCTGGAAGAGCTGTCGATTTCCGCTGCCGGCCGGCCCGCCGCGTCCCCGCCCGCTTGACGCCCCCCGTCGATTTGTCTATTTTCTTCTAGGGTCGAAGCGGCCCTTTTTATTTGGCCCCTTGGAGGTTTTTTTCATGAAGACGGAACAATGGCGGCGGCAGCTGGGCGATCTGGTGCGGGACCTCTTCCTCTCGCCCGAAATGACGCAGTTCTATTCGGTGAAGATGACGCCGGAGCGGGCGCGGATCTACCTCTCGCAGCTCGGCATCTACGTGCGCCAGCGGCGCAACTATTGGCCGCAGGTCGCCGCCAACTGCCCGGAGTTCGACGTGAAGTCGAAGATCCTCGCGCACGAGTACGAGGAGCTGGTGGAGGACGAGCATTCCGCCAAGGGACACGTCGACCTGGTCGTGCGCCAGGCGCAGGAGGTCGGCATGAGCGAGCAGCAGCTCTACGGCGCCGAGCCTCTGCCGACGACCAAGGCCGCCATTTACGGCTGGTGGTGGCTCGCGCGCCATCGCCCGTGGCAGGAGGCGATCGCGGCCTCGACGATCGCCGAGTGGACCAATGACGACCGCCTGCTGGGCGACATCGGCGGCGGCAACTGCACGCGCCTGGCCAAGATCTGGTCTCGGGACATGGGCTTCCGCCCCGAGCAGATGCCGAACTTCACCGCGCACAGCATCGCCGACGTGAAGCACTCCGACATGTTCCTCCCCGTCCTGGAAAAGCACGTCGCGCCGGGAGCCGAGCAGGACGTGCTCGCGACGGCCAAAGAGTCCATGGACATCCATCGCGCCTACTTCGGCGGCATGGCGATGGCGATGAACCAGTTATCCTAAGGAGAAAGAATGCTCAAAAAAATATTGCCCGCGGTTTTTGTCCTCGCCCTCTCGCTCTCCGCCGTCCATGCGCAGGAAAAGAAAGGGCCCGCCTACGCGACCTTGAAGACCAGCATGGGCGACATCGTCGTGCGCCTGTTCGACGACAAGGCGCCGAAGACCGTCGCCAACTTCGTCGGCCTGGCGACGGGAACGAAAGAATGGACCGATCCGAAAACCGGCCAGAAGGTGAAGCGGCCGCTCTATAACGGCACGATTTTTCACCGGGTGATTCCCGGCTTCATGATCCAGGGCGGCGACCCGCTGGGCAACGGCACCGGCGACCCCGGCTACCGCTTCGAGGACGAGTTCCATCCCGAATTGCGCCATTCCAAGGCCGGCATCCTCTCCATGGCGAACGCCGGTCCGAACACCAACGGCAGCCAGTTCTTCATCACGGTGGTTCCGGCGCCGCCGCTCGATGACAAGCACTCGGTATTCGGCGAAGTGGTGAAGGGCCAGGAAGTCGTCGAGGCGATCACCAAAGTACCGCGCGATCCGCGAAGCAACAAGCCCAATAAAGACGTGGTAATCAAGGAAGTCGTCATCTCTCAGGGCGGCAACTGACGCGCCTCTCCCTCACCGGCTGCGCGCTTGCCGCCCGGTTTCCCGGGCGTTATGCTGGTGCATGTCTCGAGGCTGTTTCTCTTTTCCCCGGCGGCGCTTTTCTCCCGGCGGTCTTGCCCATGCCGGATAGGCTTTTCATCGCCGATAATCTGCGGGAGATCGGCCGGCTGCTGCAAGTCAAAGGCGAAAATCCCTTCAAGGGGCGGGCCTACGAGCGGGCCGCGCGCGCGCTCGAACAGCTCGACAAGGATCTCGGCGAATTGGTCGAAAAGCGCCGCCTGACCGAGATTCCGGGCGTCGGCGCGGCGCTGGCCGGCGTGATCGATGAAATTTTCCGCACCGGCCAAAGCGCCATGCTGCTGGAGCTGAGGGCGGCGCTGCCTCCCGGCGTCGCCGAGCTCGATCGCGTCCCCGGCCTCAGCCTCAAAAAGATCGCCGCGCTCCACGCCGCCCTCGGCGTCGCGAGCGTCGCCGACCTCAAGGCGGCGGCGGAAAAAGGGCGGATTCGGACCGTCAAGGGCTTCGGCGCGAAGGCCGAGGCGAAGATTCTCGCCGCGATCGAAAAGCTGGAACAAAGCGAGCCCCGAGCGCTGCTCGATCAGGCCACGGTCGAGGCCGAGCGGCTGCTGCGCCACGTGCGCTCGAGCTCCGAAACCGCCGCGGCCGACGTCGCCGGCGCGCTCCGGCGCCGGAAAGAATCGGTCGGCCAAATCGAGATCGTCGCCGCCGGCGCGCGCGCGGAGTCGATCGTCGATCATTTTCTCCGCTATCCCGCGCTGATCGATTCTTCCGAGCGGACCGAGGACGGCTGCCGCGCGCGCCTCGTCCGGGGCCTGCCGGTCGCGCTCCATGTCGCGCCGGAGGCCGATTACCCCGCGGCGCTCCATTATTTCACCGGGTCGAAAAAGCATTACGCCAGGCTCGCAGCGCTGGCGCGGAAAAAAGGCGTCGCTCTCGGCCCGAGCGAGTGGCGCGCCGGCGGAAAGAAAATCCGCCCGAAGGATGAAAAAGAAATTTACCGGCGCCTCGGCATGCAGTCCATCGCGCCGGAGCTGCGCGAAGACGAGGGGGAGATCGAGGCGGCGCTCGCCGGAGATCTCCCCGAGCTGGTCGTGCAGGGCGACATCCGCGGGCTCACCCACTGCCATACGGTCTATTCCGACGGCAAGAACACGGTCGAGGAGATGGCGCTGGCGGCGGACGCGCTCGGCATGAAATATTTAACGATCACCGACCATTCGCCGAGCGCCTTTTACGCGGGCGGCGTCGAGCCCGAGCGGCTGAAAAAACAGTGGGAGGAGATCGACCGGGCGCAGGAGAAGGTGAAGGTGCGGCTCTTGAAAGGCACCGAGTCCGACATCCTCCCCGACGGCTCGCTCGACTATCCCGACGAAATCCTCGCGCGGTTCGACATCGTCATCGCCAGCATCCACCAGCGCAACAAGATGGACGCCGACCAGATGACGCGCCGCCTGGTCAGCGCGATGAAGTCGCCGCGGTTCAAGATCTGGGGCCACCCGCTGGGGCGGCTCATCCATTCGCGGCCGCCGCTCGAATGCCATATGGAAGAGGTGCTCGACGCCGTCGCCGCCGCCGGCGCCGCGATCGAGGTGAACGGCGACCCGCGCCGGCTCGACCTCGAGCCGCGCTGGATTCGCGCCGCGCGCGGGCGCGGCATCAAGTTCATCGTTTCCACCGACGCCCACTCGACCGCCGCCCTCGGCCACCTCCGCTACGGCGTCGACATGGCGCGGCGCGGCTGGCTCGAGCGCGGCGAAGTCCTGAACACGCTGGATACCGAAGACTTCTTGAAGGCGGTCCATCCATGAACCGGGTGTTTCTGCTCTCGCCGGCGAGCTGCAGCGGCGTCCGGGCGCGCTGGGTGCTCAAGAAAAACGCGCGCTCGGAGATGGCCCAGCGCCTCCGCCGGACCGAGGGCGCGCCGCTGGGCGAAGTCTTCACGTTCCTGAGCGCGCTCTATTTCCGCGGCAAGCTCGCCTATGCGCGCGCCTTCGCCCGCCCGCCGATAAATGGACAGGGCGTGCTCGTCATCACGCCGACCCGGGGCCTCCTGCCGTACGACGCGGCGGTCCGCCTCTCGACGCTGCGCGGCTTCGCGCGCGTGCCGATCCATAAAAACCACCGGCTCTACCGCCGCTCGCTCGACCGCGCCGCGCGCGCGCTCGCCGCCGAGATCGGCGCCGATTGCGAGGTGGTGCTGCTCGGCAGCATCGCGAGCCGGAAATACCTCGACATATTAACGCGGGTTCTCGGCGACCGGTTGCGCGTGCCGGCGGAGTTCGTCGGCATGGGCGACATGAGCCGGGGCGCGCTGATGCTCCGCTCGGTCCGGGAGCGGCGCGAGCTGGAGTATATCCGGCCGGACCCCGCCCTGTTTTCCCGGCCGATCCGGCGGGTCGCGCGCGGCCGCCCGGCGAAAAAGAGCGCCCGCGCTGTTGACCCGCCCGCGGCGGCGGGCTAGAGCGAATGTAGAGCCCGGATCGATATTAAAATCAGGAGGCGCGTCATGGAAAAACGGGTCAGAGTCGATTGCCGGAAGTTTCCCAGCGAGCAGGGCTGCACGATCGCCATCTCCGGCACGGTGGACGAGGTCGCGGAGCTCGGCTGGCTCCACGCCAAGCTGCACCACGCGCACAAGGACGAAGAGGAAAAAGGCATCAAAGACTGGATTCGCGGCAACGCCGAGCCGGCGAGCGACTAAAGCCTTCCCCTCCCGGCCGCATGCATCGGGCGGCGCGCGCCGGTACGGCCGCTCCGTAGGAAAATCCTCCCGGCAACGCCGCTTGCCTTCAGTTCCGACGCGGCACTTTAACTTCAAATCGCGGCGCGGCGCGCGCAAAAATCGGCGCCGCCGCCAAATGCTGACAAATATTGTCCACGCGGCCCGGCGCTTTTTTGTCCGATACGGCGCGATTTGTCCAAGCCGCGCTAAGCGGCGTTTTCTCCCCTTGGCATGGATTCTGCTCATCCCATGATGTCTCATCGGAGGGGACGTCATGAAACACAAAGCTATCGCCGCGGCGGTCACGCTCGCGCTCGTCGGACTTTTTTCCTGGCGGGCGGTCGCCACTAATCCCGTTTTGTTCGGCGATCCGTTCGCGGGCCTTAGCGCCGAGCGCGCCGGCCTGTTTCTCGACGGCAAGGACGAGTTCGAGCAGGTCGAGACCGCGGCCCAGGGGCTCGGCCCGGTGTTCAACGGCAGCTTGTGCGCCGGCTGTCACTCCAATCCGGCGGCCGGCGGCGACAGCGACACTCTCGAAACCCGCTTCGGGACCACGACCGACAATCACTTCGATCCGCTGGCCCAGTTCGGCGGCTCGCTCATCCAGTCCGAGGGTATCGGCGCGTTCGGCTCGTGCAACTTCGCCGGCGAGACCGTGCCGGCCCAGGCGACGATCGTGGCAAAGCGGAAAACCACGCCGCTGTTCGGCCTGGGGCTGGTCGACAGCGTGCCGGACAAAGTGTTTTTATTGCTCGCGCAGCTGGAAAAAAACGTTTCGCCCGCCACCGCGGGGCGGCCCAACATCGTCGCCGATCTCGCGACCGGCCGCCAGGCGGTGGGAAAATTCGGCTGGAAAGCGCAAAACCCCAACCTGAAGCAATTTTCCGGCGACGCCTATTTGAACGAGATGGGCGTCACCAGCCCGATGTTTCCCGCGGAAAACTGCCCCAACGGCGACTGCGCGCCGGTGACATCCTGTTATCCGAACACCGGGCTCGACGACGACGGCGCGGGCGTGGACGCCTTCGCCGACTTCATGACGCTGCTCGCCGCGCCGCCGCGCGGGCCGATCACGCCCGACGCCGCCTTCGGCGAGAGAATCTTTCTCAAGCTCGGCTGCGGATCGTGCCATCTGCCGGTCCTGACGACGGGGCCGAGCCCGGTGAAGGCGCTCAACAGAGTCAGTTTTTTCCCCTACTCCGATTTCCTGCTGCACGACATGGGAAGTCTCGGCGACGGCATCGAGCAGGGCAGAGCCAAAGGCCGCGAGATGCGCACCGCGCCGCTCTGGGGGCTCCGCGTGAGGACGAGCTATCTGCACGACGGCTCCCAGCTCTCGCTGGCGGGCGCGATCCTGGCGCACGACGGGCAGGGCAGATACGCCAGGAACCGCTTCAACGCGCTGAGCGCGAGAGAGGCCGACAAGCTGATGGCGTTTTTGAACTCGCTGTAAACGACAACGGCGAAATCCTGGCGGGTTCATAAGTAGGGGCGACCGGCCGGTCGCCCCTACAGAGGAATTTTCTGACGATAAGCGGCGGAAAAATTCTTTCGCCGCGCTATTCTCTGTTCAAATAAACCGCCTCGGCGGCCCCGGCGCCCGAAGCGCGGGCCTTGAAGCCTTCGCCGGCGAGGCACTGCTCCAGCGCGGCGAGAAACAAGAGCACGTTGTTCGCCGTGCTGCCCGAGCCCATCAGGCCGACGCGCCAGATGCGGCCTTTGAGCACGCCCAAACCGCCGCCGATCTCGATGTCGAACTCGTCGAGCAGGCGGCGGCGCACCTTCACGTCGTCGACGCCGCCGGGGATGCCGACCGTGTTGAGCGTCCACAGCCGCTCGCCGGGCGCGACGTGCATCCGGAGCCCCATCGCCTCGACGCCCGCGACCAGCGCGCGGTGGTTCAGCTCGTGGCGGCGGCGGCGCGCCTCCAACCCTTCCTCGGCGACGACGCGGAGCGCCTCGCGGAGCGCGTAGTTCATCGTGATCGGCGCGGTGTGATGATAGGTCCGCTCGCCGCCCCAATAGTTCGCCACCAGGCCGACGTCGAGATACCAGCTCGCCGGCTTGGCCTTGCGCGCTTTGATCTTGTTCACCGCCCGCTCGCTGAACGTCACCGGCGACAGCCCCGGCGGGCAGGAGAGGGCCTTCTGCGTGCCGGAGTAGCAGCCGTCGATGCCGTTCTTATCCACGGCGACCGCATGCGCGCCGAGGCTCGTGACGGCATCCACCAGCAAAAGCCCGTCGCGCTCGTCGGCGATTCGCCGGAGCTCCTCCAGCGGCTGCAAGACGCCGGTCGAAGTCTCCGCCTGCACGGCGAAGATCGCGCGCGCCTTGGAGGATTGCCACGCCGTGCGTACTTTGTCGGCGTCGATCGTGCGGCCCCATTCGGCCTCGACGCGGATCGGCTTCGCCCCGATGCGTCCCGCCATGTCGAACATCCGCTCGCCGAAATAGCCGTTGATGCAGACGACGATCTCCTCGCCCGGCTCCAACAGACTCGCGACCGTGGCCTCCATGCCGGCGCTGCCGGTGCCGGAGACGGGAAAGGTCAGGCGGTTTTCCGTCTCGAAGACATAGCGCAGCATCGTCTGGATATCGTCCATGACGCGGAGAAACAGCGGATCGAGATGGCCCACGACCGGGGCGCACATCGCGCGCGTCACGCGGTCGTCGACCGGGCTCGGCCCGGGGCCGAGCAGAACCCGCCGCGGCGGATTGAATTCGGGAAGGGAGGGTCGGTCGTCGGTTGCCATGGGAGAAGTCTCCTTTATTTGAAGAAGGATAACATCGGGGAGGGGGAAGGACAATCTTCTCACCGACGGCTATCATCCTATCGGAAAGAGTCGAAGCGCAGGAAAAAACTACAGCGTCCAGTCCTCTTTGTCCCCCGTCTCCGCCTGCCTCTCCGCCTGCCTGACGATGCGGCGG
>DASWFA010000313.1:0-4052 GCA_036394475.1 Binatia bacterium | reverse complement strand
CCGACGATCGCGATGCTGCCGATCACGCCGTTGTTGTTGAAGACCGGCGCCGCGACCGCGTTGGTGCCCGAGACCCTCTCCCGGATGCTGATCGCGTAGCCCTTGGAGCGGGCTTCGGAAATCTTTTTCCTGATCTCGGCCGGGTCGCTGATGGTCCAGGGGGTGACGGGCTCGACGGGATATTTTCCGAGGATGCGCCGGGTTTCTTCGTCCTTCAGAAAGGCGAGGATCGCCCGGCCGGAGCAGCCCGACGTGAGCGGCTGCGGAATTCCGACGGCGACCCGGGTGATGGTCTCGTACGGGCTCTCGACGAAGTATAGCGTGGCCCGATGGTCGCCGTTCCGGACGGAATAGAAGGCGGTTTCCCTGGTGATGGCCACGAGGCTTTGCAGAAAGGGCTTGACCCTCTGCTCGAGCCCCAGATTCTTGAGCAGGCTGTCGGCATAAAAGAGGAGCCGCGGCCCGAGCTCGTAGCCCCGGGTGGTGTCGTCTTTGCGGACCACGCCGATCTCCTCCAGCGAGCTCAAAAATCGAAAGCAGGTGGAGCTGTCCAGGCGGGCCTTGTCGCTGACTTCGGTGAGCGACAGCGGCCCGCGCCGCGTTTCGTCGGCCAGGATTTTCAAAATCGAGAAGGCTCTTTGCACCGCGCGCATATCAACTCGACGCTCGCCGGAAATCTACTTCATCGACGAGACCGGAAATCGGATCGGATCGTCCAATGGGCTCCATAGCTGATTTCATTCAGTGAAATTTGATTTCGGTGCTTGAAATATCATTCCGGTCGCGGCGTGTCAACAGGACGGTCGAGCGAATCCAGGACAACTCGCGCCCTCCGCAGCGGCCCGCCATTTTTCGTCCGGCCGGCGCGCGCCGCCCCGGCTTGCAACCGGGGTGGGGCGTTAGTAGTGTCAAGCGAGCGCCGGCTCCGCGCAATGGATATCTAATTATATAATACGATGCGGTTGGAATGATCGGCCATCACCAAAGCGAGGCACGGACATGAGTTTGAATCTGACGCGACAGGCCGCTTACGTCGGCAAGACCCCCTATGAAATATGGCAGGAGACGGAGGGCGTTCCGATCTACCGGGGGCTCGCCATCGACGATTTGAGGACGGTCGGGCTCGCGCCGTGGAAGCGCAAGGGCGTCGCGGGCGCGTTCATCAACATGCTGGGCGCCGGACGGAGCTGCGACTCCTACGCCTGCGAGATCCCGGCGCAGGGCCAGACCTCGCCCGAGCGCTACCTCTTCGAAGAGCTGATTTACGTGGTCAGGGGGCGCGGCGCGACCAGCGTCTGGACGGAAAACGGGCGCAAGCAGACGTTCGAATGGCAGGAAGGCAGCATGTTCTCGCCGCCGCTCAATACCTGGCGCCAGCATTTCAACGTCCAGCGCGACGAGCCGGCCAGGTTCGTGGCGCTGACGGACGCGCCCGTCATGATCAACCGGTTTCGCAACCTGGACTTCATCTTCGATAATGCTTTCGCATTTTCCGACCGGTTCAGCGGCGAGGACGGGTACTTCAGCGGCCAAGGCAGGGCGGTCGAGGCGCACCGGACCTGGGATTCCAATTTCATCGCCGACGTCCCGGGTTTTCGCCTGATGGACCACAGCGCCCGCGGCCAGGGCGCGCGGGGAATTTTGCTGCATTTCTCGGCCAACACGATGAGCGCGCACATCGAGGAATATCCGGTGGGCGCTTATCCCAGGGCGCACTGGCACGGGCCGGGCGCGCATATTCTCATTCTTTCGGGCGAGGGATACTCGCTCCTGTGGGAGCCGGGGAAGCCCCGCACGCGCATCGACTGGCGGCCGGGGACCTATTTCGTGCCGCCGGCGAAATGGTTCCACCAGCACTTCAATCCGGGCAAAGAGCCGGCCCGTTATCTGGCGCTCAAGCCGTGGGGATTCACCTATCAGGTGGAAGACCTGGTGAAAACATTGGAGGTCGAAGCCGCGGGCGGGACGCAGATCGACTACAAGGATCAGAACCCGGAGATCCACGCGACCTTCGTCGAGGAGTGCTCCAAGCGCGGGGTCGAAGTGCGCCTGAAATTCTGAATGCGAAGCGCCGAGGAGGGACGATGCACGTTCAAATGAGCCGGGACGAGGCGAAAGCCTACGTCGACGGCATCTACAGCAAAGTCGCCGAGCGGTGGCGGCAGCGCGTCAGCAGCTCCCGATTCATGACGGCTCTGGTCGCGGGCAAACTTCCCAAAGAGGCGTTTCGCATCTTCTTCAAAAATTGGGGCGCTTACACCATCGAGATCAACACCCTGGAAGCCGCCTCCTACCACAAGCACATCCATTTTTTCCGCAAGCATCGGGATCTGATGGCGGCGATGGCGGAAAAGCTCGCCGACGAGCTGATCCATCCCAAGCCGCCGGGGCACGTGCACGTGGTCGTGGAAACGGCCAAGGCGCTGGGCATCAGCGAGGACGAGATTTTCGTCTCCCCCATGCTGGCGGAGTTCCGCGCCAAGATCGACTATTTCCGCGCCATCGTCTGGGAAGGAACCGTGGCGGAGTTCTACGCCGCCGGCGCGACCGAGGAGCAGTTCGGCCATTGGGCCGGCGAAGTCTTCACCGCGCTCACGTCCCACTACGGCCTCACGCCCGAGCAGGCGGTCTACTTCTCCCTCCACGAGGAGGCCGACACCCGGGAGCACGAGGGAGGCATCATGGGGCACGGGAGCTTTCGGCGCATGGCGCTGCAGCGCCTGCTGGAAGACGGCGCGGAGGTGAGGCCCGGCTACACGCTGGAATACTGCGCGCTCAGCTCCATCGATCTGCACGGCGCGATCCTCGAGGCCTCTCTCAACGCCGCGGCGAGGGAGTGACCATGCGGCCGTTTTTTCTCGCCGCCGTTTTTCTCCTGCTGCTCGCGGTCCCCCGCGCCGTCCGGGCCGACGAAAGCGTCGTGGTCGCCTACGACGGCTACGCCGGCTTTCAGGGGCCGATATGGGCGACCCGCGACCTGGACCTCTTCAAGAAGCACGGCCTCAACGGCGAGCTGGTGTTGATCACCGGCGCCGCGCGCGGGATGGCGGCGCTGGTCTCCGGCGGCATCGATTTCGCCATGGGCTCGGGCACCGCGTCGCTGCCGATCCGGCTTCGCGGCGGCGACGTCGTCATCCTCGGCGCCGCGCTCAATAAATTTCCTTTCAGCTTCATCGCGCAAAAAGAGATCCGCAAGCCCGCGGACTTGATCGGCAAGAAAATCGGCATCCTCAACTTCGGCGGCTCGACCGACCTGGCGGTGACGCTCGCCCTCAAGGAATGGAACCTGCCGCGCCAGTCGATGACGATCTTCGCCGCGGGCGGCGCGCCCGAGCGGCTGGCCGCGATGTCCACGCGGGTGCTCGACGCCACCGTGCTGTCGCCGCCGGAGACGATCGCGGCGGCGCGCATGGGCCTCACCATTCTCGCCAATCTGAGCGATTTGAAGGCGGCTTTTCCCCAGACCGTCATCACGACGCGGCGGTCGTTTCTGGAAAAGAACCGCGAGACCGTGAAGCGCTTCGTGCGCGCCTACAGCGAGGCGATCCATCTGTTCAAGACCGACAAGGCCAAGGGCATGGCGGTCTACACCAAGCGCCTCAAGCAGCCGGACTCGAAGGTGATCGAAGAGACCTACGACTATTTCGCGCCCAAGTTCGCCTTCCCGCCGCGCATCGAGCGGGACGGCATCCGCAACGCCCTGGAGCTGGTGGGCGACCGGGACCGCGAGGCGAAGCGCGAGATCAACATCGAGCAGTTCATCGACGAAAGCCTGATCGACGAATTGGAGCGGGAAGGTTTTTTCAAAAAGCTCCGCTGACGCGAGAGTGAAAAACAAAATGAAGAAAATTCGCCGGTTGCTTTGCCTGGGGTTTTTGGCCCTGCTCGTGCCGGGGATTCTCGCCCCGGGCGGGGCCTTTGCCCAGGGCGCGGGGCAGGCGACTCTCCAGACGAATCTCATGGAGGGCGCCAAAAAAGAGGGCAGGGTCGTCCTCTACGCCACGCTCAACATCACCGACAGCAACGCGCTTCTCTCGCGCTTCGAGCAGAAA
>DASWFA010000312.1:0-7850 GCA_036394475.1 Binatia bacterium | reverse complement strand
AAAGCGAAGAAAACTGAGAAATAAATTGCCCCGCCTGCGGTTACCGGCGGTTTTGCTGCTCCTGCTCATCGGGGCAAGCGCGCGCTCGGCCCCCTGGCCCGCCGACGAGGTCCCTTTCGTCCCGACGCCGATTGCCGTTGTGGATCGGATGCTGGAGCTGGCGGAAGTGAAGCCGGGCGACGTGCTCTACGACCTCGGCAGCGGCGACGGCCGCGTCGTCATACGCGCGGCGAAGAAATACGGCGCGCGGGGGGTCGGCGTCGAGCTGGACTCCTGGCTCGCGGCGGCCGCGCGCGCGAAGGCAGAGGAAGAGGGCGTCGGGCATCTGGTCGAGTTCCGCGTCGAAGACGCCGCCCGGACCGACCTCACGGGCGCGACCGTCGTCACGCTTTACATGCTGCCGTGGTTCAACGCCATGATGGGACCTAAATTCAAGTCGGAGCTGAAGCCCGGCGCGCGGATTGTGAGCCACGATTACGGCATCGAGGGCTGGCCGCCCGATAAATCGGAGGCGTTTCCGGTCGGCGAGACAAAAGCCGAGGGGTTCACGCACGCGCACACGTTGTATTTGTGGAGAATTAAAAAGTAGCCGCCCGGCGTCTCAGCGGGCCTCGAACGGGACCCCGGTCCGCCGGGAGATATCCAGCAGGTCGTCGAGCACGGGCTTCAACAGCGGAATCCCCTCTTTGCTCCGCGCGGCCTCCGCTTCCCTCTCCGGGTCGCCGGGAATGAGCGGGCCGCCGGTGCCGGCGGCGGGCCGGGTGTTTCCGAGCACGCGCCGCCATTCGTCGATTTGTTTTTTAAACTCGTCCTTGTCGATGAATCCGTCGATCTGCATCGCGCCGAAGAAATGTCCGATGCCCTTGCCGACGCTTCGCGCCGGGATCTCCTGGCGGAGCGCGAAGGGCGGCGCGAACGGACCCCAGTTGGCGCCGCTCAAGACCGCGCACAGGATATCGACCATCGCGCCGAGCGCATAGCCCTTGTGCCCGCCCAGGTCCGCCTCGGAGCCCAGCGGTAGCTGCGCGCCGCCGGCGATCATATCGCCGGGATCGGTCGTCGGCGCGCCGTTCTTGTCGACGATCCAGCCGTGCGGGACTTGGGTCTTTTTTCTGAGCGCGATCTGTATTTTGCCGTAGGCGACGGCGCTGGTCGCCATGTCGATCACGATCGGCGGCTCGGCGAAGCCCGGAAACGCGATCGCGATCGGGTTGGTGCCGAGCATCCGCTCGGCGCCGAAGAGCGGCGCCACGAGCTTGGTCGTGTTGGTCATGGCCCAGCCGATGAGATCGCGCTCCAGCGCTTTCAAGGGATAATAGCCGGCGATGCCGAAATGATTGGTGTTCCTGACGCTCACCCAGCCCGAGCCGTGCCGCTCGGCTTTTTCCATGGCGATCTCGTTCGCCTTCGGCCCGACGACCAGGCCCAGCCCGTTGTCGCCGTCGACGGTCGCGACGCTCTGCTTTTCGCGGACGATTTTGATATCGGGTTTCGGATTGATCCGCCCCAGCGCGAACATGTCGAAGTAGGTGTGCAGCCGCGCGACGCCGTGGGAGTCGATGCCGCGGAGATCGCTCTTCGCCAGCACGTCCGCCGCCTGTTCCGCGTCGGATCGCGGCACGCCGAAATGCATGAACACTTTTGCGGAGAATTCTTTGAGATAATCGGAGGGGAAAACCTGAGACTTCGATTCATCCGCCATGAGCTTTCACCCGTTTACAGGCGTCCGAAAGGTCCCGGCGATAATGGATGGGCCTTTATGGCCGGCCTGTTACCCCGGAGGGATTTGCATCCCGCGTTGCACGGCAGGCCGCGCGCCGACCGCGTCGTACCAGCGCTTGACGTTGGGGAAATCTTCCAGCCGGGTCCGGTGCGCCTCGTAGCGCGCGATCCAGGGATAGGTCGCGATGTCGGCGATGGAGTATTCTCCGGCGAGAAAAGGGCTCTCGCCCAGGCGCCGGTCCATGACGCCGTAAATCCGCGCGACCTCCTTCAGGAAGCGCTCGGGTCCGAACTTCTCCTGCTCCGGCGAATGGCGGAGAAAATAATGCGCCTGGCCGATCATCGGCCCGACGCCGCCCATCTGGAACATCAGCCACTGCACGACCTGATAGCGCGGACCGGCGTCTTTCGGCATGAGCCGGCCCGACTTCTCGGCCAGGTACATGAGGATCGCGCCGGACTCGAAGAGGCTGTACGGCTTTCCCCCCGGCCCGTCGCGATCGACGATCGCCGGGATCTTGTTGTTCGGGCTGATCGTCAAAAATTCCGGCTGGAACTGCTCGTCCTTCCCGAGATTCACCGGATGCACTTCATAAGGCAGGCCGGTCTCTTCCAGCATGATGGAAATCTTCCGGCCGTTCGGCGTGATCCAGGTGTAAAGGTCGATCATGGGAGTTCTCCCTTTAAAACCAGTTCTACCAGAGCTTGACGAACGATGGAAAGAGGCGACTGGCGGGACGACTGTAGCTAGCGCGCGCTGTGATGGGCTTGTTCGAGCGTGAACACCCCGTTGTACAGCGCCCGGCCCACGATCACGCCTTCGACGCCGTCTTTCTCGATCTCTTTCAGCCGCCGGATGTCGTCGAGCGTCGCGACGCCGCCCGAGGCGATGACGGCGATTTTTACCGCCCGCGCCACGCGCCCCGTCTCTTCCGCGTTGACGCCGAGGCTGGTGCCGTCGCGGCCGATGTCGGTGTAGATGATTTTGGCGGCGCCGTCCGCCTCGCAGCGGACGGCGAGCTCCACCGCGTCCATCGCGGTCGTCTCCTTCCAGCCCTTGACCGCGACTTTGCCGCCGCGCGCGTCGATCGCGACGACGATCCTTCCGGGAAATTTCTCCGCCGCGCGGCGGAGAAAATCCTGATTCTCGTAGGCCGCGGTCCCGACGACGGCGCGCGCGACGCCGAGGTCGAGCGCGGCTTCGATCGCTTCGAGCGAGCGCAGCCCGCCGCCGAGCTGCACCGGGATTTTTAGCGCCTTCGCGATCGCCGCGATCTCCTTCTTGTGCACCGGCCGCCCTTCGACCGCGCCGTTCAGATCGACGACGTGGAGCCGCTCGGCCCCCGCGCCGGCCCAGTGCCGCGCCGCCTCGAGCGGATCGGGAAAATAGACGGTTTCCCGGTCCATCTCGCCCTGGTACAGGCGGACGCACCGGCCGTCTTTCAAATCGATCGCCGGAATGACCTGCATCGCCTCAGCTCTTCTCCGCGAAGCGCGCGAAGTTGCCGAGGATGGAGAGGCCGATCTTCTGGCTCTTCTCCGGATGGAACTGGCAGGCGAACAGATGGTCGGTCGCGATGCTGGAGACGAACGGGCCGGAATAGGTCGTCGTGGTCGCGGCCAACGTTTGATCCTCGGGCACGACGTAATAGGAGTGGACGAAATAGACGTAGTCGCCCCCGGTGACGCCGGCGAGAAACGGCGTATTTTTTTTCTTTTCCACGCGGTTCCAGCCCATGTGCGGCACCTTGAGGCCGTCGTCCGGGCGAAACGCCACCACCCGGCCGGGAAAAATATCCAATCCCTTCTGCGGCCCGAACTCCTCGCTCTCGCTGAACAGGAGCTGGAAGCCGAGGCAGATGCCGAGGAACGGCTTTTTGCTTTGCACGACTTCGCGGATCGGCCCGACGAGGTCGTAGCGCCGGAGGTTTTCCATGCAGGCGTTGAAGGCGCCGACGCCCGGCAGCACGACCCCGTCGGCGTTGAGAATCGACGGGACGTCGCGCGTGATCTCCGCCCGGCAGCCCACGCGCTCGAAGCCCTTCTCGACGCTGCGAAGGTTCCCCATGCCGTAATCGACGATCGCGATCATAGGCTCCCTTTGGTCGACAGGACTCCCTTGACGCGCGGGTCCATGCGCGTCGCCTGGCCGAGCGCGCGCGCCAGCGCCTTGAAGCAGGCCTCGATGATGTGGTGCGGGTTCTCGCCCTGCGTCACGTTGATGTGGAGGTTCATCCCGAGCTGGTTCGCCAGCGCCTGAAAAAACTCGTGCGGCAGGTCGGTGTCGAAATCGCCGACGCGGCCGGGGCGGATCTTGACGTTGTAGGCGAGGTAGGGCCGGCCGCTCAAGTCCACCACCACCTGCGCGAGCGTCTCGTCGAGCGGCACGGTGGCCTCGCCGAAGCGGCCGATCCCCTGCTTGTCGCCGAGCGCCTCCTTGAACGCCTGCCCGAGCGTGAGGCCCACGTCCTCCACGGTGTGGTGGTAATCGACCTCGATGTCGCCTTTCGCCGTGAGCTTCAAGTCGAACAGCCCGTGGCGCGTGAAGATCTCCAGCATGTGGTTGAGAAACGGGATGCCGGTCTGGATCTCGGCCGCGCCGCCGCCGTCGAGCTCGAGCTCGGCGCTGATCTCGGTCTCCTTGGTTTTACGCTCGGTTTTTGCGGATCGTCCCATGGTCGGCCTCCTTATTTTTCAAACCGCGCCTCGACGGCGCGCGCGTGGTCGTCCAGCCCTTCGAGCCGGGCCAGGCGCGCGATCTCCGGCGCGAGCGTCTGGAGCGCCCGCTTCCCGGCGTGGATGACGCTCATGCGCTTGAAAAAATCGTACGTCCCCAGCGGCGAAAAAAAGCGCGCGCTGCCGCCGGTGGGCAGCACGTGGTTCGGCCCGGCCATGTAATCGCCCAGAGGCGGCGTCGAATAAGGGCCGAGAAAAAGCGCGCCGGCGTTGCGGATCGACCTTCCCCAACGGCGCGGGTCCCGGACGATCAATTGGATGTGCTCGGGCGCGATCGAGTTTGCGATCTCGACCGCCTCGCCCAGGCCGCGGCAGACGATGATCGCGCCGTAATTTTGCAGAGCCTTCAGCGTGATCGCCCGCCGCTTGCCGTCGCCGGCCCGGCGCTCCAGCGCCGCGCGGATGCGCCCGGCGAGCGCCGCCGACGGCGTCACGCAGAGCGCCGCCGCCAGCTCGTCGTGCTCCGCCTGCGAGAGCATGTCGGCGGCGACGTGCTCCGGGTCGGCCGAGGCGTCGGCGAGAAGCAGGATCTCGCTCGGCCCGGCGATGGAATCGATGCCGACCGCGCCGAAGACGAGCCGCTTCGCCGTCGCGACGTAAATGTTGCCGGGGCCGACGATCTTATCCACCCGGGGCACCGAAGCGGTGCCGTAGGCGAGCGCCGCGACCGCCTGCGCGCCGCCGACGCGGAAGATCCGGTCCACGCCGGCGATGTGCGCCGCGGCCAGGATGAGCGGACTGAGCGCGCCGTCCCGGCCCGCCGGCGAAGCCATGACGATTTCTTTGACCCCGGCGACCCGCGCCGGGATCGCGTTCATCAATACGGTCGATGGATAGGACGCCTTGCCGCCCGGGACATAGACGCCGACGCGCTCGAGCGGCGTGATCCGCTGCCCGAGAAAAATGCCGAGCGGATCGCGGTAGCCCCAGCTCTTTTCCATCTGGCGGCTGTGGAATGCCGCGATTCTCCGCGCCGCGAGGCGGAGCGTCTTCAGGTCGCGGCCGGGAACTTTTTTAAGGGCGGCGTCGATTTCGCGCCGCGGCACTTCGATCGTGCGCCGGCCGAGCCGGACGCCGTCGTAGCGCCGCGTGTAGTCGAACAGCGCGCGGTCGCCCTTCTGCCGCACGGCGCGGACGATCTCCGAGACCTTCTTTTCCACGCCCTGTCCCTTTCCGGCGCCCCGCCGGATGATTTTAGCGAGCGCGGACCGGAAGCCGGAGTCGGTGGTCTTGAGTAGTTTGATCCTCATCCCGTTAAGCCTGCACCCTCTTGATATCCGCCCCCAGCGCGGAGAGCTTTTTCTCGATGTGCTCGTAGCCGCGGTCCAGGTGGTACACGCGGGATATCTCGGTGCTCCCCGTGGCGACGAGGCCGGCCAGGATCAGCGACACGCTGGCGCGCAGATCGGTCGCCATGACCGGCGCGGCGGAAAGGCTCTCCACCCCCTGGACCACCGCGCGGTTGCCCTCCAGGCGAATGTCGGCGCCCATGCGGATAAGCTCCAGCGCGTGCATGAAGCGGTTCTCGAAAATATTTTCCGTGATCACGCTCACGCCGTCGCCCACCGCCATCAAGACCATGATCTGCGCTTGCAAATCGGTCGGAAAGCCGGGATAGGGCAGCGTGGTGACGTCGACGCCCTTCAGCCGGCCGTCGCCTTTGACCCTCACCTGGTCCCCGTCGATGGAAATCGCCAGACCGGTCTCCCTCAGCTTCAGCAGCAGCGCGTCCAAGTGGGCCGGGCGCGCGCCTTGGACGACGACGTCGCCGCGCGTCAGCGCCGCCGCGACCATGAAGCTCCCCGCCTCGATGCGGTCGGGAATGACGCGGTGCGATACGCCGCCGAGCCGCCGGGCGCCTTCGATTTTTACGACGTCGGTGCCGGCGCCCGCGATTTTCGCGCCCATCTTGTTCAGCACCGCGGCGAGATCGTCGATCTCCGGCTCCTTGGCCGCGTTCTCGATGACGGTGACGCCTTCCGCCAGCGCCGCCGCCATCATCAGATTCTCCGTCGCCCCGACCGACGGCGCGTCGAGATAGATTTTCGCGCCCTTCAATTTTTTCGCCTTCGCCTCGACATAGCCGTGGACCAGATCGATCTCCGCCCCCATCTCCGCCAGCCCTTTCAAGTGGAGATTGACCGGCCGCGCGCCGATCGCGCAGCCGCCGGGCGTGGAGACGCGCGCCTGGCCGAAGCGGGCGAGCAGCGGACCCAGCACCAAAAAGGAGGCGCGCATCGTCTTGACCAGATCGTAGGGCGCCTCAAGCCTGTCGATCGCGCCCGCCTGGAGCGCGACGCGGCCGGCGCCCGGCTCCGCCTCGACTTTTACCCCGAGACCCTTCAAGAGCTTCACCGCCGTCTTGATATCGACGAGATCGGGAACGCCCTCGAAGCTGCACGGCTCGGCGGTCAAGAGCGACGAGACGAGGATCGGCAGCGCGGCGTTTTTCGAGCCGCTCACCGTCACTTCGCCCGCGAGCCGCCGGCCGCCGGAGACGATGATCTTATCCACTCAAATCCCTTTTAAGCTGAGAGATCCTTCACTTCGTTCAGGATGACAGACTCTTTTGTCATGCTGAGCGCAGCGAAGCATCTCTCCGACCATTCTTTTGTTCGCGCGGTGTTCACCGCGCTACAGCCAAAATTCATGTGGGCTTTCTCGTAACAGCCACGCGGTCATTCCCCGCCAGATCGCGGTAAAGCCGCGCCGGCCCGTAAACGCCGCCCTCGGCGAAGAGGCGCGCCACCGCTTCGCCCATGTCCGCGCCGATCTCCAGCAGGACGAAGGCGCCGGCGGCGAGATGGCGCGGCGCGTCATTGATAATCCGCCGGTAAAAATCGAGCCCGTCCGGGCCGCCGTCGAGCGCCGCGCGCGGCTCGAAGTCGCGCACGTCGCGCGGCAGGCTGTCCATCTCGCCGGTCCGGATATAGGGCGGATTGGATACGATCAAGTCGAAAAAGCTCCGCCGCTCGTCCACCGGCGCGAAAAGGTCGCCCGCGACAAAACGGATATTCTCCGCCGCGCCGTTCCGCCCGGCGTTCTCCCGGGCGATCTCCAGCGCCTGTGGAGAAATGTCCGTCGCCCAAATCTCCGCGGCCATGATTTCCCTCCCCAGGCTCACGGCGATCGCGCCGCTGCCGGTGCCGAGATCGAGAATCCGCGGTTTGGACGCCGCCGCGGCGAGACCGAGCGCGGTCTCCACCAATAGCTCCGTCTCCGGCCGCGGCACCAGCACCGCCGGCGTCACGACGAAATCCAGCGACCAGAACTCCTTCCGGCCGGTGATATAGGCGACCGGCTCGCCGGCGCTCCGCCGCGCGAGAAAATCGCGGAACCGCTCTTCGGCGCGCGGCTCGAGCCGCGCGCCGTAACGGAGATAGAGCCCGGTC
>DASWFA010000311.1:0-2868 GCA_036394475.1 Binatia bacterium | reverse complement strand
ATTGGAGAAAAACGGCATCGATTTACGGCTGGAGCCCCTCGACCAGAGAGGATAACGCTTTTCGCCCGCGCTCGGGCGATCAGAGAAAGAACCGGATTTGTCCATGAGCAAAGAAACGCAAGCCAAAGACCTGAGAACGTTCCTCGAAGAGGCGAAGCGGCGCTTTCCCGGGGAATTGGTTCACGTGCGGCGCGACGTCGATCTCAAATTCGAGATCTCGGCCGTGCTCGTCAAGCTCGACCGCGCGCATAAATTTCCCATCGTGATCTTCGACAATCTCGCGAGCGCCTCAGGCGGACGCTCGGCTTTTCCGCTGTTGTCGAACCTCTTCGCCAGCCGCAATCTCTGCGCGCTGTCGTTGGATTCGTCGGTGGAGAAAGTCGGCCTCGACTACGATCGGAGAACGCAAAGCGCGAAGACACCGGTCGTCGTCGGCCGGGACCAGGCGCCCGTCAAGCAGGTGGTGAAGAAAGGCCAAGAGATCAATTTATTCGATTTTCCCGTTCCGCTGCCCTACCACATGGAGGGCGGCCGCACGATTCTCGGCTCGGTCGTGACCACCGTCGACAACCGGGAAGGCATCGTCTACAACTGCGCCTACCAGACGTTGCGCGTGCTCGAGCCGAGCAAGGCGACGGTAGGATTAGGCGAGCAAACCGGCAACTGGGAGCGCTACCGCGAGCGCGTCGCCGAGACCGGAGAAGGTCTCCCCGTTGTCGCCTGGATCGGCCATCACCCCGCCGCCTGCATGGGCGCGCTCACGCGCGTGTCTCTCGACGTCGATGAATACGGCGTGATCGGCGGCGCCTTGGGCGAGCCGCTGCGGGTCACGCCCTCGGAAACCTGGGGCGATAAATTTCTCGTTCCGGCGGACGCCGAGATCGTGATCGAGGGCGTCATTGCGCCGAAGGAGCGCGGGCGCCACGGCCTGCGTGCGGACTTCGCGCGCTATTATTCGCCGGAAACGCTGAGACCGGTGATCGATGTCAAGGCGATCACCTACCGCCGCGACGCCATCTATCACGACATTCATCTCGGCGGGCGCGATCAGGACCACCTGGGCGGCATCCCGCTCGAAGGCTCCGTCTACCGCGCCGTCAGGCAGGCGGTGCCGACGGTCAAGAACGTCCATCTCCCCTCTTCCGGCTGCAGCCGCTTCCACGCCTACGTGCAGATCAAGAAAACCGGCGCCGGCCAGGGGCGCGAGGCGATCGTCGCCGCGCTGTCCGTCGACCGGCGCTTGAAGCACATCGTGGTCGTCGACGAGGACATCGACATCTTCGACGACGCCGAGGTGCTCTGGGCCGTCGCCACGCGTAGCCGCTGGGACCGCGACGTGGTCGTCCTGCCCAACATGGCCTCGACCACGCGCGATCCGACCGCCTACGCCTCCGGCTCCTCGGAGCTGGCGTATCATTCGTACACGGTCGCCAAGGGCGGCATCGACGCGACGATGCCGGCGCCGCCGGAGCCTTTCGAGATAAGAATCAAAGTCCCCGACGATGTGATGCAGAAGGCCGATCTCAAAGATTATCTCGGAAACGACCAGCTAACCAAGATTCCGTTGGACGCCTAGAAGAGAGTGAGGAGGATTTGCCATGGCCAGCTCGATGCGGGTGGTCTGCCCCGGTTGCGATGAAGAATTTCTCGTCTCGCCCCAGTTCGAGAGACTCAAGATCGCAGCCAAGTGCCCCTTTTGCGATAAAGAATTTCCCGTCGAAGAGGCAAAAAAAATCGTGCGCCCAAGCCCGATGCTCCTGGTGAAATAAGACAGTTTGAAAACATTGCGGAGTCTCAGGCGCCGAGCGGCCGTAGCGCGCTCATGAGCGGCGGCGGGAATAAGCGCGAACCCGACGGCAAAGCAGCCGCCCGATTGAAGAGCTTGCGCGTCCGGCTACCGGCGGTTGGATTAAGCGCCGGCCCATCGCGCGGCGCGAAGAGCGGGCGGCGGCTGAATCGTATCTTGGCGCTGTCGGTCAAGAGATGAAGCCGAGGCCGGGACGGAGAGCCTGCGCGTCCGGTTACCGGCGGTTGGATTAAGCGCCGGCCCATCGCGCAGGCTCTAAGACCGGCCGAGGCTGAGTCAAACTCGTAGTAAAGGATGACCTGAAAGCAATGAGCATTCCCGAAACCCTCGACCGGCCGATCGGCATCAACGCGCGGCTCAACTGGTCGGCGCTCCTGATGACCCTCCTGCTGCTGGTCGTCGCGTTTCTCGTCTTGACGCCGCTCGCGCTCCTCGTCTTCAACAGCTTCCAGATCGCCCGGCCCGGCCAGCCGGTCGTCTACGGCCTCGACGGCTGGCGCAAGGCGTTCACGACGCCGGGCATCGTGAGCGCGATGTACAATACGCTCACGCTCGCCATGGCGCGCCAGTCGATCGCGCTCGTCGTCGGCACTTTTTTGGCGTGGCTGATCGCGCGCACCGATATCCCGGGCAAAAAAAATCTCGAGCTTTTGTTCTGGTTGTCTTTTTTTCTGCCGCCGCTGCCGATCACGATGGGCTGGATTCTTTTGCTCGACCCGAAACACGGGCTGTTGAACCAGTGGCTGGCCGACTTCGGCCTCATCCAGGACCACCTGTTCAACATCTATTCTTTCTGGGGCATCGTCTGGGTGCATCTCGGCGGCACGATCGGCATCAAAGTCATGCTGCTCACGCCCGCGTTCCGCAACCTCGACGCCGCGCTGGAGGAGTCCTCGCGCATCGCCGGCGCCGGCGCGCTCCGCACGCTCGTCCGCGTCGTCGTGCCGGTCATGATGCCGGCGGTCTGGATCACGGCGATCCTCGGGCTCATCCGCTCGCTCGAGGCGTTCGAGATCGAGCTGATCCTGGGCGTGCCGATCGGCCTGCACGTCTATTCGACC
>DASWFA010000310.1:0-2264 GCA_036394475.1 Binatia bacterium | reverse complement strand
AGACTGCCCGCGACCTCCGTCACCGCCGTGACGAAGCCGAGGGCCAGGCTGCCGATGCCGGCGGCGAGAATCGCCGCCGCCGCCTCGCCATTGGTCGAAGTTTCATGCTCCGGCATGGGCTCTCCTAACGCAGGGGAACGATTTTGTTGATGAACGCGCCGATGCCGCCCGCGGTCGCGGCCGCCAGAAAAGCGATCGTGAGCAGGACGATGAGCGCCCGGCGAATTTTCGGCTCGTGCGCCAGCCTGGGACCGTAGCGGACGACCACGTAAGCCGCCGCCGTGGCCAGGATCGGCGCGAACCAGGCGAGCTGCTGCTTCCACTCCATGGCGTCGTTCCATTCGGCCAGCTCGGGCTGCGACAAGAGATACGCGCGCGGAAACTGCGCCAGGTCCGCTCCCTCGGGAGGCTTGGCCCGGTAGGAGGGAAACAAAATGAAAGTCCCCGTGAGGACGGCGAGCCACGCGGCGGCGGCGGCGACCCAGACGCCGGCCGTAAGACGGCGCATACGCTGTTGCAATCCGCCGATCGTGATCCATTCGGGCCGCAAGTTCCACAGGCCGATGAGGCCGCTCGCGAGCGCCAGAAGAAAAATAGTCCAGAGAATCACGCCGTGAACGACCATCTACAACTCATTCGATGTCAAACCCATCCCCTTTGCTCCTCCGTAAAAATCGGCCGCCCGATGGATGATACGGCCCGCGCCCGGCCGTAGGAACGACGCACTTTACCAAAAAACGCGCCGCTTTCAAATGCCTGCGATCGCCGTCCCCCACGGCTCGGGAAAAAACCGGGCCAAGAGGCAACGGCAGCTGTGGCTGGCAGTGATGTGGAGGGGTTGGGGCAGGGGTCGGTTCGCGGCCGGCGAGCCGTCAGCCGCCGGCCCGACTGTTTTCGAGAGTCTGTTTCATCGCGTTCAAGCCCTGTTGAACCATCGCCCCGATCGCCTCGGCGGCTTCGTTCGGCAGCAAATCGGCGATCCAAACCACGCGACATTTGTCCGGCCCCGCCGGGAAAACCTGGACGGAGGCGTTATGGTGCGCGAGGGGCTCGGCGCGGGCCGACCAGGAATGGCGGCAGCTCTTATCGTCGACGTCGACGATGAGCTCGCGCACCACCATTCCGTTGGCGAAGGTAACGATGCGCGAGCCGCCTTCGAGCTTACAATCGACCACGAACCCGGGCGCCAGACGTTTATGGATCGCGCCCACGTCGCGGATCGCGTCCCAAACGAATTCTTTACTGCGCCCGATCTCGATTTCTTTGTGGATGGCGGCCATGGCTTTTTACAAGGGTAGCACCACGGCGGGATTTAACAATATCGGGACGCGCCGGGAACCGGGCGCGCAAAACTTTTCTAAGGTTTAGCCGCCATGAAAGTCTCCTTTCGGCTCCATCGCTCGATCAGGGCGCCGCCGTGACTCCCAGGAGCCAGCCCGCGCCGTAGGTGATGACCGAGGCGGACAGGCCGATCCCGAGCATGCGGAGCCCGCTGGCGAGCGGCCCGCGCGCGCTGAAAATCGAGAGCACCGCGCCGACGCCGAAGAGGGCGAGAAAGCTCAGGGCGGCGCTGGCGGCGAAGGCGGTTCTCCCCGAGGCGAAAAAATAGGGCAGCACCGGCACGATCGCCCCCGCGACGAAGGCGAAGAAGGAGCTCAGCGCCGCGCCCCAGGGCGAGCCCAGCTCCGACGGGTCGAGGCCCAGCTCCTCGCGCGCCAGCGTATCGATGGCGGTGGCCGGATTGGAGATGATCCGGCGCGCCAGGCTGGACGCCTCGCCTTCAGGAACGCCCTTGGCCTGGTAGAGGAGCGACAGCTCTTCTTCCTCTTCTTTGGGCGACAGCTCCAGCTCCTGCTTTTCCAGCGCGATCTGCTGCTCGAGCAGCTCTCTCTGCGCGGTCATGGAGACGTATTCGCCCGCGGCCATGGAAAAGGCGCCGGCGAGCAGGCCCGCCACGCCCGCGAGCAGAATATACTGCTGGCTCGCCACCGCGCCGGCAAAGCCCATGACCAGGCTGAAATTGGACACCAGCCCGTCGTTGATGCCGAACACGGCGGCGCGGAGAGCGCCGCTGCGCGCGCTCTTGTGCCAGCCCTCGCGGCGCATGATCGCCTGGAGGCCGGTGCCCCGCTGCAGGGTTTCCAAAGTCTCGCGGTGCGCCTTTTCCTCTTCCGGCAGCCCCGCCGCCTCCGGCTGCCCGGCGTAGCGATTCTCGTCCCGGCTCTCCAGATCGCTGACGATGGGGAGGATGCGCTGGGTGCCGA
>DASWFA010000309.1:0-1673 GCA_036394475.1 Binatia bacterium | reverse complement strand
CAAGATTCTCTTGATGGACGAGCCGTTCGCGGCGCTCGACGCGCAGACACGGAGCTTCATGCAGCTTGAATTGCTTCGTATCTGGTCGCAGACCCGCAAGACGGTCATCTTCGTCACCCACATGATCTCCGAGGCGATTTTGCTCTCCGATCGCGTGGTGGTCTTCAGCCACCGGCCGGGCCGCATCCGGGCGGACTTCCCCGTGCCGCTCCCCCGCCCGCGCGACATGGAGATCAAGTCCGACCGCCGCTTCGTCGAGCTGGAAAATACCGTTTGGAAGTTGATAGAAGAAGAGGTAAAAGCGGCGGGCGGCTTCGCCAGGCTGTAGCGTCTAATAAGGCGCGGGCTGGAACGTCTAATAAGGGATTGGACTATCGGTGTCGAGGTCGACGGAGGTTCTATGCGGCTTTGCAAAATAATGATTTCGGTCTTGGTCTTCCTGCTGCCTCTCGCCGCGCGCCTCGCGCCTTCGCTCGGGGGCGAAGCCGGCCTTCCCACCGTCCGGTTCGTCCAGAGCGGCCGCACGGCGTCGAGCTGGCCGCTGTTCGTCGCGGAGGAGAAGAAATTCTTCCAGAAAAACGGCGTTTATGTGGAGGAGATCATCGTCCGCGGCGGCCCGAATATGACGCGCGCGGTGCTCAGCAACACGATTCCCATCGGGCGCATCAATCCCGACTACGTGATCGACGCGATGGAAAAGGGCGCCAAGGTCAAGATCATCTCCGGCGCGCTGGAAAAGATCCCCTACGACGTCGTCGCCCGGCCCGAGATCAAGACCGGGGCCGACGTCAAGGGCAAGACCGTCGGCGTCGATTCCCTCTCCGGCGGGACCACGCTGATGCTCAGGGAGGTCTTCGAGAAGGCCTACAAGCTCGGCGAGAAGGACTACAGGCTGCTCGTCGTCGGGACCTCCCCCGACCGCTACGCGGCGCTGAAGGGCGGCTCGGTCCAGGTGACGTTCATGGGCCCGCCGTTCAATCTGAAAGCGCGGCAAGAGGGCTACACCAAGCTCACGACCTTTCACGAGCATCTGGGCCCCATCCAGTTCGTCGTGCAGTTCGCCAACGAGGACTATTTGCGGTCCAACCGCGCCGAGGTCGTGAAGTTCTTAAAAGGCATGGCCGAGGCGAGCCGCTGGCTCTACGAGCCCAAGAACAAGGAGGAAGCGCTCGCCGTCTATATGAAGATATTGAAAAGCCCGCGCGAGGCGGCCGAGGCCGACTACAAGTATCTGATCGAGGAGTTCAAGCCCTTCCCCGTCGAGGGGGCGCTCGGCAAGCAGGCGATGGAAAAGATCTTCGAGCTGAGGGAAAAGGCGGGGCGCTACGAGGGCAAGAAAGCGCCGCCGTACACCAATTACGTCGACATCACGCTCGTGGACGACGCGAAAAAGCAGCTGGGATGGAAATAATCTGCGGCCAATCAACACCGAGGAAGGATAAAGACATGAGATTATTTATTCGCATCGCGGCGCTCATCGCGCTCTTCCAGCTCGCCGCGGGACCGCTCCACGCTCAAGAGCTCAAGCGGATCCGGATCGGCTATCCGTCGCTCAGCTTCCGGCAGAGCAACGTCTGGGTGGCCAAGGAGATGGGCCTGTTCAAGAAATACGGCCTGGAGGTCGAGCCGATCTTTCTCCGCGGCGGGCAGATCGCGACCCAGGCGCTGGCGGG
>DASWFA010000308.1:0-2796 GCA_036394475.1 Binatia bacterium | reverse complement strand
GTCCAGCCGGGACCGTCGCGCGCCGAGCCGCCCGGCCGGTAGGCGGCTATCTCCGGCGGAGTCTCGGACTCGTGGCCCTCGCAAAACGCGCAGGGGCCGGCCCCCGCCGGTAATTTGGAACGCTCCGGCTTGGGTCTTTTGGCGCGCTCGGCGGAGACGATCACCCAGCGGCCGACGACGGGATCTTTCCTGAGCTCGGGCATATTGTCTGCGGAGCGGACGATTATTCCATTTTACCGAAAATTTGTCCATGAATCTCCCTCCCGCGCGCGATAAATCGTGTGGTCCCCGGCGCGCCGGACCGGCCCGAGCCAGGCGGCGCGGTCGAGCGCGTCGTGCCGGGCGAGCGAATGGTAATAGATCACGAACGCCTCCCTCGGCTGCGCCCTGAGCGAGGACTCGATGTTCCCGGCCACGGTCTCCAGCGTCCGGCCCCGGAACGGATTGAACAGGAAGAGGATCGTCGGCTCGGGCGGGAGCTCGTAGGCCGCCGCATCGGCGCATACGCTCTTTACGTCGCCGCACCTGGTTCTTTCGCCGCGATAGCCGGCGATGTTCCGCTCGGCGATGCGATGCAGCCCGGGGGAGAGCTCGACGCCGATGACTTTTTTAAAAGGCAGCTCCGAGGCGTAGAGGAGCGCCGCCCCCTTGCCCGAGCCCAGATCGACGAACGCAAAGCGCTCGTAGCGGATCGGCAGGCTCTTTAAGATCCGAAAAAAAACCGGCCGCGGAGTCGCCTCGTAGCCGCCGGCGTCGTCGATATTCCGGACGTCGACGCCGAGCTCGCCGGGCTCGAGGATACCGCTCGTATCCACGCCGAACCTCCGGTCGAACCGCCTCTGGGCCTCGAAGTATCGGCGCGCCGGCCGGGTCGCGCCGACCAGGAAGTCCGGAACCAATTTCTTAAACAGGCTTTTATAATCCATGCCGCCGCCCCACGCCCGGCAATAAGTTAACCATCAAAAGGCTTCGGCGGCCAGAGCCGCGCCGTTTTGAGTGGCATCGGAAATCGGATCGTGCCATGGTGCGGCCATCATGGCGCGAGCTTGCGACGTCGCCGTCATCGGCTCCGGCCCGAACGGGCTCGCGGCGGCCATCGTGCTGGCGGAGGCCGGCCTGTCCGTCGTCGTGTTCGAGGCCGAGCCGACCTCGGGCGGCGGCGCGCGCTCGGCCGAGCTGACGCTGCCCGGCTTCGTCCACGATGTCTGCTCGGCGGTGCATCCGCTGGCGCTCGCCTCGCCTTTTTTTCGCCGGCTGGCGCTCGAAGAGCGCGGGCTCCGCTGGATTCAGCCGCCGCTCCCTCTCGCCCATCCGCTCGACGACGGCTCGGCGGTCTGTCTGGAGCGCTCTCTGGTCCAGACCTCGGAAAATCTCGGGGAGGACGCGGCGGCCTATGGAAAGCTGCTCGGGCCGGTGACGCGAAACTGGGACATTCTCCTCGGTCACTTCCTGGCGCCGCCCCGTTTTCCGTCCGACCCGCCGAAACTCCTCGCCTTCGGCGCGCGCGCTCTCAGATCGGCCCGCGGCCTGGCCGAAAGCTCTTTCCGGGGAGCGCGGGCGCGCGCGCTGTTCGCCGGGCTCGCGGCCCATTCCATGTTGCCGCTGGAATCTCCCTTGTCCGCGGGGTTCGGCCTCGTGCTCGGCGCCGCCGCCCACGCCGTCGGCTGGCCGATCCCCGCGGGCGGGTCGCAGAAGATCGCCGACGCGCTCGCCGCGGTTTTAAAATCGCGCGGCGGCGAGATCGTCACCGGGACGCGCATCGAAGCGCTCGGGCAGTTGCCGAACGCGCGGGCGGTCGTCTGCGACCTGACGCCGCGCCAGCTCGTGCAAATCGCCGGCGATAGATTGCCGCGGCGCTTTCGCCAAAAGCTCGAGCGCTACCGTTACGGCATGGGGGTTTTCAAGATCGACTGGGCCCTCGACGGACCGATCCCCTGGAAAAACGAAGCGTGCGGCCGCGCCGGCACCGTGCACCTGGGCGGCGCGCTCGAAGAGATCGCGCTTTCCGAGCGGGCGGCCTGGGAAGGGCGGCCGTGCGAGCGCCCCTTCGTGTTGCTGACCCAGCCGTCGCTTTTCGATCCCGCGCGCGCGCCGGCGGGGAAACACACCGTCTGGACCTACTGCCACGTGCCCAACGGCTCGCCGGAGGATATGAGCGAAAAAATAACCGGCCAGATCGAGCGCTTCGCCCCCGGTTTTCGCGCGCGCGTGCTCGCGCGCCGGCTCCAGCCGCCCGCCGAGATGGAGCGGCACAACGCCAACCTGGTCGGCGGCGATATCAACGGCGGCGCGGCGACGCCGGGGCAGTTTTTTCTCCGCCCGACCCGCCGGCTCTACGCGACGCCGGCCAAAGGATTGTATCTCTGCTCGGCTTCCACGCCGCCCGGCGGCGGCGTGCACGGCATGTGCGGCTACTTCGCGGCCCAAAGAGTATTGAGGGATTTAAGACGACGATGAACTCATGCTTCGACGGGGCTCAGCATGAACGGAAAAAAGGGAAGCGTTGGATATTGGCCTGAACTCTTCGCTTACCGTTCGTCCTGAGCTTGGTCGAAGGACGAACGTCGGACCTAGCCGCGGCACGGCGCACTACAATCGCTCGGGAAAACCGAACCTGAGCGTCTCGGCGCAGTCGCGATAGATGGCGACGGCGCCGGCCGCTTCCAGCTCGCCCCGGCTGTACGCGCCGCCGTAAACACCGCGGCGGCGCTGAGGCCCGAGCGCTTGGCCGCCTCGCTGTCCAGATCGTGTCGCCGAGAACGATCGTCTCCTCCCTGCCGGCGCCGGGAGATCGCC
>DASWFA010000307.1:0-3035 GCA_036394475.1 Binatia bacterium | reverse complement strand
GCCGGCGGCTGCACAACCTGGAGATCGTGGTCGAAAAGAAAGCCACCCGGAGCCAGCTCCGGGAGATCGGGCTCGATCCGGCGCGGGATGTCCTCTACGGCCTCTACCAGGGCGTCCCCCTGCCCGAGCGCTCCGTCTTCCAGCCGCCGCTGCTGCCCGACAAGATCACCCTCTTCTCCGAGCCGCTCATCAGGGACTTTCCCGACCCGGCCGAGCTCAGGCGGCAGATCCGCCGGACCGTGGTGCACGAGGTCGCGCATTATTTCGGCATGGACGACGACGAGATCGACGACCTGGGATATTAAAACAATTTTGAGTTTTGAATTATGAATTTAATTTAGTCGCGAATGTCCTGCAGCAGCCATTCCGTCGGTATCACTCTCCCGACGCCCTTTTCTTTCGCGAGCTGGTGGATCTTCCCCGCGCAGGCGGCGAACTGAAGCCCCTGGGTGCCGGCGTTGATGAAGAAAGTGACCTGCTTCGGATCGACGCGGCCCGGCACGCGCCCCGCCCTCAGGTCCATGAAGTATTTGAAAAAGTCGCCCCGGTAGTTGTCGACCGTCGGGTTGGGAATTTTCGCGCGCTCTTCGGGCTGACCGGCGATGTAGCCGGCGTTGCCGTGGAGCCGGACCATGCCGTCGTCCAGGTTCTCGACCGTGTTCCGGCCGAGCTTGATCGACACGTCGCATTTTTTCACCACCCGCGGTCCGATCTCGCACGCGCGCACGCAGGTGATGTGCGTCCCCGGCTCGAGCCATTCGGGCTCGTCGAACACCGTGCGGGTCGAGTCGGTGCAGGCCGCGACGATGTCGGAGCCGCGGACGACCGCCTCGCGGCTTTCGACCGCTTCGACCGGAATGCCCAGCCGGGCCGACATCTCGCGCGCGTAGGCCTCGCGGTGGGCTTTCGTCGGACTATAAACCTTTACTTTAGATAGCTTTCGTACTTCGTTGAATGCTAAAAGATAACTTTGCGCCATCCCTCCCGAGCCGAAGACGCCGACGACCGTGGCGTCGGGCCGGGCGAGGTGCTTGGCGCCGAGGCCGGCGCAGCCGCCCACGCGCATGTGCTGGACCAGGCCGTCGTTGATGAGCGCCAGCGGCTCGCCGTTCTTGACGCTGAAGACCATCACCAGGCCGCAGTAGGTCCCCGGCTCAACGCAGTATTTCTCTTCGGTCAGGCCGTCGGGCCAGTGGACGATGTCCGACTTCATGCGGATAGCGAAGACGCCGATCTTCCGGCTCGCCCCTTCCATCGTGCCCCAGCGGAAATAGCCGTCGGGACGCTCGCTCGGCATCCACATGTCGATGCGCGGCCGGTAGACGGCGTCGCCCTTGAGCAGATCGTCGTAGCCGGCTTCGAGCGCTTCGAGGCAGGCCTTCATATCGAAGAGCCGTTCCACTTCCTGGTTATTGATCAACAGCATGATGGCTCGATTCTGGTTGCAGCGGGGAAAAAAAGCAAGAGGGATGTTGTCGGCGGCCGGCGGGTGTTTTTCCCGGCCTGGTTTGACTTTTCATGCGCCTGGGTGATAAGCCCGTTTTTTACGGAAACGGAGGAGACCACGTGAGAATTCTTCGCTACAACGACGACCGTATCGGCGTGCTCAAGGACGACAACACCGTCGTGGACGTGAGCGGCGCGGTGAGCTCGCTCAAGGCCAAGGGGCCGCAGCGGGTGGTCGAAGACATCATCGAGCATTACCGTAAATATAGGAAGCGCTTCGAGCGCCTGGCCGCGGAGCAGGGCGGCGTGCCGCTCGGCGGGCTCAAGCTGCTCGCGCCGATTCCGCGGCCGAGCAAGTGCATGGCGGCCTTCGTCAACTACGTCGACCGCCCGGACCGCAGCCCGGATTCCCTGCCGAACGAATATTTCTACAAGGCGCCCGAGCTGGTCGGCCCCGAAGGCACGATCGAGCTGCCGGACATTCCGCCGGTCGTGGTGTACCAGCCCGAAGCGGAGCTCGCCTTCGTCATCGGCAAGACGGCCAAGAACGTGCCGGAGAAAAAGGCGATGGATTACGTCTTCGGCTACGTCCCCTTCTTCGACGTCTCCGCGCGCGGGCTTACGCGCCGCACGCAGTTCATCCCCAAGGGGCAGGACACCTTCGGCCCCTGCGGCCCGTGGATCACGACCAAGGACGAGATTTCCGACCCGCACAACATCGTGGTCAAGTCGTGGGTCAACGGCCAGGCGCGGCAAAACTACAACACCAAATTCATGGCGCATAAAATCCCCGAGCAGATCGCCTGGCTCTCGAAATTCGTCCAGCTCCAGCCCGGCGACGTGATCGCCACCGGGACGTACCACGAGGGGCTCGGCCCGATCAACGACGGCGACGTGCTGGAGATCGAGATCGAAAAAATGGGCCGGGCCAAATTTTTCGTCAAAGGCAAGGGCGCGCGCAAGGACGCCGAGTGGATGCCGGGAAAAAACCAGCCGACGCCCCCGCCCGGCGGCGGCATGAGCCGGGTATAGAAAAAGTTCCGAGTTTCGGGTTTCAAGTTCCCGGCAGGTGCAGCTTCTACAACCTTCCGTGATTTACTTGAAACTAGAAACTTGAAACCTGAGACTACCTTCGATGCCAGAATAAAAAGCTGTCGGAAAAAAGCAGGAACAGCCGGTTCAGCAGATATCCGAGAAGCGCCAGGGAGAGCATGCCGGCGTACATCCGGTCGACTTTCAGGCGCCGCTGCGCGTCGAGGATGAAGTAGCCGATCCCGTCGGTGCTGCCGACCATCTCCGAGATCACCACCAGAATCAGAGTTATCGAGAGCGAGATCCTGAGGCCCGTCATGATCTGCGGCGCGGCCGCGGGGAGAACGACCGTGCGGACCGCCCGCGCCCGGGACAGGCCGAAGGTGCGCGCCGTGTGGACCAGCACGCGGTCGATGTTTCGCACGCCGTCGATCGTGTGGAGCAGGATCGGCCAGGCGGAGGAAAAAAGATCACAAAGATCTTCATGCCGTCGCCCAGGCCGAAGAAGAGCATGGCGACCGGGACGACGACCGGCGGCGGAATCGGCCGGAGCGTCT
>DASWFA010000306.1:0-3928 GCA_036394475.1 Binatia bacterium | reverse complement strand
CCCCCCCGCCGCTCGAATCCTCCCGGCCGTTTAGGTAACATAGGGGGTCGGGGGACATCCATGGACGACTATCTCTGTGCCGCGTGGGAGGCGGCGCGGCTCGCGGGCGCTCTGATCCGCGACAACTGGCGGCGGACGAAGCGGGTCGAGCACAAGTCGGCGATCGATCTCGTCACCGCGACCGACCGGGAGTCGGAGCGGCTGATCGTCGGCCACCTGGCGAAAAAATTTCCCGGCCACTCTATCTTGGCCGAGGAAGAGACCTCCATCGTCTTCCCCGGCGCCGCCCACCGCTGGATCGTCGACCCGCTCGACGGCACGACCAACTTCGCCCATTCGTTTCCCCACTTCGCCGTCTCGATCGCGCTGGAGCGCGAAGGGGAAATGATTGTCGGCCTGGTCTACGACCCGCTCCGCGAAGAGGGCTTCAGCGCCCTGGCGGGCCGGGGGGCCTTTCTTAATAACCAGCCGATCGGCGTCTCCAAGGTAAACGAGCTGGACAAGGCGCTCCTCGCCACCGGCTTCCCCTACGACCACCGGGAGAACCCGGACTATTATCTAAAATATTTCCGCGCCTTCATGCGCCGGAGCCAGGGCATCCGGCGCGCCGGCTCGGCGGCGCTCGACCTTTGCTACGTCGCCTGCGGCCGGCTCGACGGCTTCTGGGAGCTGAAGCTGAAACCCTGGGACACCGCGGCCGGGAGCCTCGTCGTCCGCGAGGCCGGCGGCGCGGTCGGCGACTTTGCCGGCGGCGGGTTCTCGATCATGGGCGAGGAGACGCTGGCGTCGAACGGATCGATTCACGGTGAGATGGTGCGGGTGTTGGCGGAAGCGCGAGATGGCGCCTAGATAGCAGCAGCCCACAGGAGGACTTACCCGTGAGAAAATTATCGCTCGCGTTTATATTCGGCTATCTCGTCTATTTCGCCCTGGCCGCCCCCGCGCCGGCGCGGGCCGCCGAATCGCCGCCCACCGAGGCGTCGATCCAAGAGCTCATGGCCGTCATGGAGACGCGCAAGCTCACCGACCATACGATACAACAGTTCGAGGCCGCGATGGCGGCCGCCACGCGGCAGGCGCTCGCCGGCCAGGGACTGAGCCAGAAGCAGGAGCAGATCCTCGGAGAGATGCACAGCCGGATCATCGCCCTGGTCCGGGAGGCGATGGGTCCGGAGACCCTCGAGCCCGTGTACCTCGACATCTACAAAAGCTCGTTTACCCAGCGGGAGGTCGACGGCCTGCTCGCGTTTTATAAAACCGAAGCCGGGCAGGCGCTCCTCAACAAGATGCCCGCCGTGATGCTGCAGGCGGCCCAGGCGATGCAGCAGCGGATGGCGCAGTTGATGCCGAAGATACGGGAATTGCAGCTCGAGACCTTCGAGCGGCTGAAGGCGACGGAGGAAAAGTGAAAGTCCGCGAAGCCGGTGAAGTCCGGGGGTGTCTTGAGGAAAGCCCGGGGCGAGCTAGACTTAAAGGGTGAACTGCCCGACCTGCAGATATGGCTTTGATCCGAAAGCCTTGCCGAGAGTGCCGGTTTTTTATTCTTCCTCCGCCGCCGGGGAAAGCCTCGACAATATCGGCCGCATTCGCCAGGGCGTCGTCTGTCCGTGGTGCCACCGGGTCGTGGAGGTGGAGGACCGCATCGCCGACGACGCCTGATTCGCGCGCCTTTTCGGGCCGATGCCCGGTTAAAATTAATTCCCGAATGTCGTATTAGATATCATGGTAAATCCTTTGCGCGTCGTTGGGACGATGCGGATATGCGGATATGACATGCGGATATAATGATAGGCTCGACGCCGCTTCATCTTTTGTTTGTTATATCTCGCGGCGCCGGGTAGAGTAGAGCGGTGGCGATGGATAAAAGGAAGTGCCAGGCGATCGACGGCGGCGGCAAGGAATGCGGTCTGGATCTGGAGACGGAGTCGGCCCCATCCGAGCTGGTTTCGAGGTATCGCTGCGCCCTGGGCCATTCCACCCACATCGTCGCCGACAAACAGCCCAACAATCCCCCCGGCGGCAAAATACGCGACCGTAAAAAATCCCAGTGACAGCCATAGAACCCAAGATTCCGCGTCATACTGCGCCACACTGTGCCATTTCGCCGAATATTTTTCTTGATTCGTTTCCGAATTAAGTTCATCCTACACGATAGTTAAGCAGCGCGCGCGCGTCAGTTCGATTTGGCGGTGTCTTCCCTGAGATCGATCAGGCGGTGCTGTTCCTTGAGATCGGGGCCGAGCTTGGGCCGGGCCGAGCAGTGGGGGCAGGGAGATTTATGGGCCGCCTGCACGGCCTCGTCGATTTCCAGGCGGACAAAGGTAAAGAGCCGGCCGCAGGCGAAGCACTGCATGACGACCGTCCACGTTCTGGGCATGGCGCGAATCTAACCCCGAAAGGGCGTAGTTTACAATACCCCCTTTAGGGTATAGCGAACACCCGGCCGGGGCGATTCCGCGCTCCACAAAAATCCCTACAGGAAAGGGCGAAGCCATGAGCAAGAAAATCGTTGGAGCAAAAAACCCCAAACCCAAAAAGACGGCGCGGGCGCCGCGCGAGATGCCCGAGGGGATTCTGCCGGAGTTCCGCGGCCTGTTCTCGGAGGTGGAAAACCGCCGCCAGCGGGCGTTTCTCGTGGGCTACGTGCAGTCGATGGGCATCCGCAGCGCGGCGCGCCTCTCCGGCGTGTCGCGGCAGAGTCATTACGAATGGATGCGCGGCGACCCGTTCTACCGCGAGCATTTCCACCGGGCGAAGGTGATCCTGGCGGATTCGGCCGAGGAGGAGGTCTGCCGGCGCGCCTACGCGGGCCACGACACGCCGATCATCTACCGCGGCGAGATCAAGGGCTATTACAAGAGCTATTCCGACACGCTGGCGATGTTCATGCTGAAGGGGCTCCGGCCGGAGGTCTACCGCGACAACGCGGGCATGGTGATCGAGGGTCCGACGCACATCAACCTGACGGTCTTGCCGGACAGAGAGGGCGTGCCCGGAGGGGAAAAAGAGATCCGGCGCTTCTCGATTCCGCTCCTGGGGAACAAAAAATAGGCCGGCGGCTATTTATCTCCGGCGGCAGAATCCCGATTTTCTCGACCCGTCCCGAGCGGCAACTCGGCCGTCAGAAGAGTTCCGGCGCCCGGGGCGGACTCCACGTCCAGCCGCCCCCCCGACATGACGGCCCGCTCGCGCATTCCCGAGAGGCCGCCGGTGCCGCCGGCGGAGCGCGACCGGACGTCAAACCCGGCTCCTTCGTCGCGAATCCGTATCCGGACGCTGCTTTCATCCGCCTGGATGCCGACGTCCACCGCGCCGACGCCGGCGTGGCGCGCGACGTTGGTGAGCGCTTCCTGCACGATGCGGTAGGCGGCCGTCTCGATATCCGGGCGAAAGCGCCGCTGGTCCAGTCCGCCGTGTGTGAAGTTCACTCTTATCTTGAACTGGCCGGTGTAGCGGCCGAATTGCCACGTCAGCGCAGGCAGCAGGCCCAAGTCGTCCAGCACGGCCGGCCGAAGCTCCAGCGACAGGTCGCGCACGCGGCCGACCAGCTCGGTCGCCAGTCCGAGCGCCTGGCCGACGCTGCCCTGGACGCGGTCGGGCGGCTCGCGCGCGCCCCTCTCGAGCGACAGCTTGATGGCGGTCAGCCCCTGGCCGATTTCGTCATGCAGCTCGCGGGCGATGTGCCGGCGCTCGGTCTCCTGCACTTCCAGCAAGCGGCGAGCGATCCGGCGGAAGCGCTGTTCGCTCTCCGCCAATGCCGCGGTCCGCTGCAGGATCCCTTTTCTGAGCGTGCGATTCCACGCGGCCAGACCCGCGATGAGGAGAAGCGCCGCCGCCGCCGCGTAGCCCGCGTAGGGGAGGTAGCGACCGTACCGGTTGATCGAGCTGCCGAACCATTTCTCGTTGATGCGCTTCAGCTCGCCCGGGG
>DASWFA010000305.1:0-3737 GCA_036394475.1 Binatia bacterium | reverse complement strand
TCGGCGCCATGCTCGGCGTGACCAGCGCCTATTTCGGCGGCAAGATCGATCTGATCGTGCAGCGCTTCATGGACCTGCTGCTGTCGTTCCCGCTGATCGTGCTCGCCCTGGTGGTCGTCGCGGTCCTCGGCACCGGGCCGGTCAACGTGATCCTCGCCATCATGGTGCCGATGATCCCGCGCTCGGCCCTGATCGTGCGCGCGAGCGCGCTGTCGCTCCGCCGGACGCCGTTCGTGGACGCGGCGCGCGCGCTCGGGTTCGGCCACGCGCGCATCATCTTCCGCCACATGCTGCCCAACATCATGGCGCCCTACCTGATCATGCTGACGGCGTTTTTGGGCCAGGCGATCCTGCTCGAGGCCTCGCTTTCTTTTCTCGGCCTCGGCGTGGCCGAGCCGGTGCCGGCCTGGGGCCTCATGCTCTCCGGCGCGGCGATCGAGTTCGCCGAGCGCGCCCCCTGGATGGGCATTTTTCCCGGCATCGCCATCAGCCTCTCGGTGTTTGCCTTCAATCTGTTCGGCGACTCGCTCCGCGATGCGCTCGATCCCAAGCTCCGCGTATCGTGAAATTCTTTAAGACCGGGGGTCAATAAACCGGAAGACGGCGGGCGGAGGCGGGGGCTTCCGCCCGCCGCCTATTTTACGATTTGTCTTCCAGAGGCAGGGTAAAGAAAAAAGTGGACCCTTTGCCCTCCGCGCTTTCGGCCCAGATCCTGCCGCCGTGCGACTCGACGATCATCTTGCAGATCGCCAGGCCGAGTCCGGTGCCCTTGTGCTTGGAAACCCTGCCGCTCCGGGTCTGGCGGTATTTCTCGAACAGGTCGCCGATCTCCGCCGCCGGGATGCCGACGCCGCTGTCGCGCACCCAGAGCGTGATCTCTTTTTCGTTGTGCCGGGCGGCGCCGATTTCGATCGTCCCGCCCTCGGGGGTGAACTTGATGGCGTTGCTGATGAGGTTGTTGAAGACCTGCCCGAGCCTTTCCCGGTCGGCCGGGGCCTTGAGGACCGGCCCCTCCAGGCGGCTCGTCAGCGAGATTTTCTTCTCGCGCGCCAGCACGGCGTAGTCGTCGAGGTTGGCGCGGACGAGCGGCGCCAGGTCGGTTTCCGTCTTGAGCAGGTCGAGCCGGCCGGCTTCGATCTTCGACAGATCGAGAAAATCGTTGATGAGGTTCAGGAGCTTGCGGCTGCTGGCGCCGATTTTTTCCAGCCAGGTCTTCTGAGCGGCGTTGACCGGGCCCACCAGGCCGTCTTCGATGATCGCCCCCGCCGACATGATCGCGGTGAGCGGCGACCTCAAGTCGTGGACGATCATCGCGGTGAAGTCCGCCTTCAATTTATCCAACGCCGCGGCCTGAGAGCTGGCCGAAAGAATCGGCTCCAGCTCGCGCGCGGCGAGCCGGAGCGTCTGGCTGGTCTCCTCGGTGTAGATCAGGCGATTGGCGGTGAAGACCGCGAGGCCGCCTTCCTCGTTCGAGAAGCGCGCCGAGAGCATGGCGAGCTCCGGCTTTTCCTCCGCCTCCCCGGCGACGGCCATCTCGGGATTGAGGATGATCTCCTTCGCCTTCTCGCGCTCGGCCGGCGCCGGCGCCTCTTCCCGGACGCTCTGCCGGGCCGCCTCCAGCAGCGCGGCGGGAGTCGGCTCGCCGAGATGCACGTAGACGAGCGGGCCGGACGGCGCGCGGAGCGAGAGCAGGCAGATCTGGTAGTCGATCAACGAATGAAAAAACTTGAAAAAATCGTCGAGCACGCCCGCGAGGTCGCCGCCCGAGCGCCCGGTCTCGCGGATGCGGTTGCTGATCGTCGCTTCGAACAGCAGCCGGTCGAGCAGATCCGTCAGCCGGGCGTGCGCCGTCTGCCGGGCGAAGGGTATCGCGCTCTTGGACGGCCCGCCGCCGGGCTTGCGTTTTTTTTCCCTGAGCAGGCGGGCGACTTCCTGCTCGAGGGGGGCCGCGTCGGCGTCTTTCAGGACGTAGCTGTCCGCGCCCGCCTCCTTGCCCCAGAAGTGATGCTCCCGGTGGTCCAGGGTCGTGAGCAGAATGATCGGCAGGTCCTCGGTCGCCGGATCGTTTTTGAGCAGGCGGCAGACCTGATAGCCGGTGAGCTCGGGCATGACGATGTCGGAAACCAGGAGATCGGGATTTTCGCCGTGGACGAGGTGGAGCGCTTCCAGCCCGTTGCTCCCCTGCACGACCTGGTACCCCTGCCGCTCGAGCGCCAGGGCGATCGTGCTCCGCTGGGTGCGGCTGTCGTCGATCACTACGATCTTTGCAGCCATGCGGTCATCTCCCCCCGCCGCCGAACGTCGCCTGCGCGATTTCGTCGGCGATTTTTTCCAGCGGGCTGACGATCTCGGCCGCGCCGTTCAAGATCGCCTCGCGCGGCATGCCGAACACGAGCGAGGTCGCCTCGTCCTGGACGATGGTCCGGCCCCCCGCCGCGCGGATCTGCTTCATGCCCGCGGCGCCGTCGCGCCCCATCCCGGTGAGCAGCACGCCCAGCACGTCGGCGCCGCAAACCCGCGCGGCCGATTCCATGAGCCGGTCCACCGCCGGCCGGTGCCCCGCGAGCGGCGCCGCGAGCGTGAGGGAGAATTTCTTTCCCGGCACGATCTCCAGATGGTAGTGGTCCGGCGCGAGGTAAACCGATCCGGCCGCGAGCGCCTCGCCGTTGACGGCGAGCTTGACGGCGAGCGCGCACTGGCGCCTGAGCCACTCGCGAAACCCCGTGATGAAGCCGGGCGCGATATGCTGGACGATGGCGACGGGCGCCGGCAGGTTCGGGGGCAGCGCTTTTAAAATCTGCGCCAGCGCGGGCGGCCCGCCGGTCGAGGCGCCGATGACGACGACCGACTGCCGGCGCGACCGGCCGGTCTCGATCCTCGGCGCGGCGGGGCGCGCCGCGGGTTTGGAGAAAACGTGCATCGGCCGGATGCGGGAGACCGTCTTGATGCGGAATATCAGCTCCTCGCCTATCTGGGCGTATCCGCCCGGCCCGGCGCCGCTCGGCTTGCCCATGATGTCGATCGCGCCGCAGCGCAGCGCCTCGAAGGCCACTTCCGAGTCGCGGTTTTCGATCAGCTGGCTCACCACCAGAATGGGCACCGGGCGGACCGTGGAGATGATCTTGATCGCGTCGAGGCCGCCCATCAGCGGCATGTTCAGGTCCATCGTCATGATGTCGGGGTCGAGCGCGTTTCTCATCCCGATCGCCTCGTGGCCGGTCTTGGCCCAGCCGACCACTTCGATCTCCGGGTCGCGCTCCAGGAGATCGCGCATCATGGCGGCGATGGAAGGGGAGTCTTCGGCGATCAATACTTTAATCATAATGGATTTCGGGGAGTTTCAAGTTTCCGGTTGAAGGTTTCAAATTGTCGGCGAGATCCTTCACGGAGCCTGTCCTCAGTCCCGGTCGAAGGATTCAGGATGACAGAAGAAGGTCTCTGCGGTCCTTCTTGAAACTCGAAACCATAAGCTCGAAACGCTTTCATATTTTTATTCATACGAACCGGTGGATCAGCTCCAGGAATCTTTTCTGGTCGAAGACGCCCTTGGTCAAGTAGGCGTCGGCGCCGGCCTCGATGCCGCGCCGCTTGTCCGCCTCGGTCTGCAGCGCGGTCACCAGGATGACGGGCAGCTCCCTCAGGCGCGGGTCTTTTTTGATTCGCTCGGTCAGCCCGAAGCCGTCCAGGCGCGGCATCTGCACGTCGCTCACGACGACGTCGAAGCTCTTTTCGTAGAG
>DASWFA010000304.1:0-1800 GCA_036394475.1 Binatia bacterium | reverse complement strand
GACTCCCGCGACGAAGGCGTCGATCCGCTGGAACTGCTCGAGCAGCTCGACCGCCGTGGTGCGCCGGTGGGTTTCCGGGTTCGCCGGGTTGTTGAATTGCTGCGGCATGAAATAGTCCGGGTGCTCGAGCAAAAGCTCCTCGGCCTTGCGGATCGCGCCGCCCATGCCCTTGGTATCCGGGGTCAAAATGATGCGCGCGCCGTAGGCGGCGAGCAGGCTCCGCCTCTCTTCGCTCATCGTGTCGGGCATGGTGAGAATCAGGCTGTAGCCCTTGACCGCGGCGATGAGCGCGAGGCCGATGCCGGTGTTGCCGCTCGTCGGCTCGACGATCGTCGCGCCGGGCTTCAACTTTCCTTCGCGCTCGGCCGCCTCGATCATGCTGAGGCAGATGCGGTCCTTGACCGAGCCGCCGGGGTTGAAAGACTCGAGCTTCGCCCAGACCTCGGCGTCGTTTTTGCCGGGGATATTGCGTAACTTTACGACGGGGGTGGAGCCGATGAGGTCGAGAACCGATCGGGCGCCGTTTAAACCAGCCACAGCTCGCGCTCTTTTTTCATCAAAGGGAAGACTCGAATGGATCGATCTGTATGCTATATTCTCGCCAGTGCAAAGTCAATTCAATAGCGGAAATAGCGCGGGGCGCGGGAAAAAGGTCCTGGCCCTTTTTCCCGGCGCGCTGGGGGACTTCATCTGCTTTCTCCCCGCGCTCAACCGGCTGGCGGAGGAGCGGCCCGTCGATCTGCTCGCCCGCGCGGAATACGCGGACCTGACGCCGCCGGGCGTCCACGCCGGCTCGCTCGAGCGGCGCGAGGTGAGCCGCCTTTTCGCCCCGGCCGCCCCGGAGCCCGAGGACGCGGCCGCGCTCGCCCGCTTCTTCGCGCCTTATGAGCGGGTCTACTCCTGGACGGGCGGCGGCGACCGGAACTTTACCGGCCGGATCGAGAGCGCGGCGGGCGAGAGAGCGAAGGTGTTCCCGTTTCGCCCGGCGGCGGCGCCCCCGCACATCTCAGATTATTACCTCGAATGCGTGGGCGCGCGGGCGGGGGAGGCGCTGCCGGAAGTCGCGCCCAGGCCGGAAGCTCTCGCCTGGGGCCGGCGCTGGCTCGCCGAGCGCGGCTTGGGCGGCAAAAAAATCCTCGCCGTCGCTCCCGGCAGCGGCGCGCGGGAAAAAAATTGGCCGCGGGAATTTTTCCGCGCCGTGGAGGCTTGGTGGGAGCGGGAGACGGGCGGGAAGTGCCTGGAGCTCCGCGGCCCGGTGGAAGCAGAGCGCTGGCTCGACGACGACGGGGACGGCGTAACGGTCGCGCGCGATTTGACCCTCGCCCGGGCCGCCGCGCTCTTGTCCTTGGCCGACGCGTACATCGGCAACGACAGCGGCGTCACCCATCTGGCGGCCGCGGTCGGGGTCGAGACGATCGCGCTTTTCGGCCCGACCGACCCGGACGGGTGGGCGCCGCGCGGCCGGCGCGTGACGGTGGCGAGCCGGCGCGTGGAGTGCTCGCCCTGCGCCCGCGAGACGATGAAAAATTGCCCGCACCACAAATGCCTGACCGGCCTGATGCCGCGGCAAGTCATCGAATTATTGGAGCTACCGGCGCGCCGCCGCGTCTGAAAACATCGTTTTTCCTCTCCTTGACAAGGGGGTAGGCAGGCATTAAAGTTCAATCATCCAAAAAAGGCTTAAATGACAAATTCGATAAAAACCGTGCTGCTTTTGGGTCTCATGACCGGGATTATTCTCGGCATCGGGCAGCTCTTCGGCGGGCCCCAGGGAGTGGCGATCGCGCTGGTTTTCTCGCT
>DASWFA010000303.1:0-5898 GCA_036394475.1 Binatia bacterium | reverse complement strand
CGGGGCAACCACAAGGTCGCCGGCCTCTACGAGCCGCTCCATCCGGCGGTCCTGTCGGCGCTGATGCAGACGATCGAGGGGGGAAAAAGAGCGGGCAAGCGGGTCGGCATGTGCGGCGAGATGGCCGGCGACCCGCTCTGCACCCTGCTCCTGCTGGGCATGGGGCTGGAGGAGTTCAGCATGGGCTCCCTGTTCATGCCCGTGGTCAAAAAGATCATCCGCTCGGTCACCTACCGCCAGGCCAAGGCGACGGCGGACATCGTCCTCAGGATGGACACCGTGGGGGAGATCAAGAAGTACCTTTTCGACCAGATGCGCGAGCTCGGCATGGTCGAGCTGCTGGAGCTTTACAGTTAGGTCCGGGGGTTGACTTTTTTCTGTGAGATGGGCATATTGGAGTTATCGAACGATCGTTCGAATATGCTGGATCACAGAAAGGGACCTAAAAATGACCAAAATATCGACTTTTGACGACTGGGCGGACTATTTCAAGCAGTGGCAAAAGGACATCGGCTACGACCCTTCGCTCCTTGGGGACTATAAGTTCGAGACCAAGCTCGGCGAGATCCATACCCCCGAAATCGAGTTCGGCGACTTCAAGGGCCGGCGCAAATGGGAGCGGGCCGAGCAGGCGCCGAACCAGTCGATCCGCGACGCCCTGCTGAACCTGATCGTTTATCAGGGCGACACCGAGTTCGCCTCCGTCGAGCAGCAGAAGAACCTGCTCGACAACGCGCCGACGGACTACGACCGGCAGAGCTTGATCCGGGTCAACAGCGAGGAGATGCGCCACGGCTGGCAGATGTGTTATCTTTTGGTCACCTATTTCGGCGACTCGGGGAAGCTCGAGGCGCAAAAGATGCTCGAGCGGCGGGCGTTCCAGGGCAACCGGCTTTTGGGCTCGTTCAACGCCCCGGTGAACAACTGGCTGGACTTTTTTACCTACACCCAGTTCGTCGACCGCGACGGCAAGTTCCAGCTGACGATGCTGAGCCATTCGGCCTTCGCCCCCCTGGCCCAGAGCGTCACGGCGATGCTGAAGGAAGAGTTTTTCCACATGTTCACCGGCAACACCGGCCTCACGCGCATCGTCCGGGCGAACAAAATTCCCCTGCCGATCGTGCAGAAATATTTCAACAAGTGGCTTTCGACCGCGTACGACCTCTTCGGCACCGACCGTTCTTCGTCGGCGCAGTGGGCCTACGTCTGGGGCCTCAAGGGGCGCTACGACGAGCACGAGGCCAAGGAGCCGGCGGACAAGCAAAAGCTGAACGAATACTCCCGCGACCACTACATGGCGGAAAGCCGGCGGCTGATCGACGCGCTGAACCAGTTCGTGCCGGCCGGCGAACCCAAGCTCTACGCGCCGGATTTGAAGTTCAACCGCTCGATCGGCGGCGAAGTGGGTAAATTGTACAGCGTCACGGGCGAGCTGCTTTCTCCGGAGCAGTATCAAAAACATCTGGCGGAAGCGCTGCCCGGTCCCGAGGACGAGCGCGTTCTTAACGACATCTTCAAGGAAAAAGACTGGGTGCTGCAGATGAACTAAGCCGCGGTGTCCCGTCGCGGCCCCGGTTATGATAAGGAGTAACGAGTGAATCGGATCTGTCTCGTTTGTCAAAACGTCGATTGTAAGAGCCGCGGCTCGGAAGAGATCATGAAAGAGCTGCAGCAGAAAGTTTCCGACAAAGGGCTCACCGACGTCGAGGTCCGGCCTTACATGTGCTTCGGCGCCTGCCAGGAAGGGCCCAACGTCGTGCTCTACCCGGAAAAAAGCTGGTACGCCGGGGTCAAAAAAGACGACCTGGACGACATCGCGGGCCACCTGGCCGGCGGCCCGGACGTGAAGCGGCTCGACACCATCGACAGTTCGCTCAAAGAGCTGATCTACCAGCTCCTCGACACCGGAGTTTTCTAGCCGATGGAAGGCATTTTATTCCCGCGCGGCGTGGTGGAGGGCCGGGAGAGCCTCGCAGCCTACCGCGCGCGCGGCGGCTACGGCGCCCTGGAGAAGGCGGTCAAACAGCTCTCCCCCGCCCAGGTGCTCCAGGAAGTCGCCGACGCCGGGCTTCGCGGCCGCGGCGGCGCCGGCTTCCCGACCGGAAAAAAATGGTCCTTCACGGCGGAAGCGCCCGAGATGCCGCATTACGTGGTTTTGAACGGCGGCGAGGACGAGCCCGGCAGCAAAAAAGACCGGGTGCTCATGGAGAACCTGCCGCACCTCGTTCTGGAGGGACTCATCCTCACCGCCTTCGCGGTGAAAGCATCCCAAGCCTATCTCTACATCAACGCCGCCTATAAAGAAGCGATTCAGAGCATGGAAGCGGCGCTCGCCGAGGCTAAAAACGCGGGCTACGCGGGCGAGCGCATCGCGGGCGGCGATTTCAATCTGGAGATCGTTTTCGTGCCCGCGCCGCACAACTACGTCGCCGGCGAAGACACCGCCGCGCTGGAAGTGATCGAGGAGAAAAAGCCCTGGCCGCGCCAGAAGCCGCCGTTTCCGGCGACCGCCGGCCTGTTCGGCAAGCCGACGGCGGTGAACAACGTCGAGACGCTCGCCAACGTCGCGCCGATCGTCGCGCGCGGCGCGAAGTGGTACCGCGGCTTCGGCACGGCCGAGAGCCCCGGCACGATGATCTTTTCGCTGAACGACGACGTCGAGCGGCCGGGGGTTTACGAGCTGCCGTTCGGCACGCCGCTCCGATACTTGATCGAGGAGTGCGGCGGCGGCGCGCGGGACGGGAAGAAAATCAAGGCGGTGCTGCCCGGCGGCCCGTCGTCGGCTTTTATCACGGCCGACCAGCTCGACGTCGCGCTCGACCACAATTCCGTCCGCGCCGCCGGCTCTTCGATCGGCTGCGGCGTCATCGGCATCGTCGCCGAGGGGAGCTGCATCGTCGAGGAGACGCTCCGGATCGCGGAATTTTTCGCCGCCGAGTCGTGCGGCCAGTGTCCGGCGTGCCGGATGGAGACCAACATGCTGGCGATGCTGCTCAAAAAAGTCCAGCAGGGCCAGGGCGGCGCGCCGCTGCTCGAACAGTTCGGCAAGGTGCTCGCCTTCAACAAGGGCAAGGGGTTCTGCAACTTGATCAACATGCCCGGCCCGCCGATCGAGAGCGCGCTGAAACTATTCCGCGCCGACTTCGAGGCCCACCTGGCCGGCGGATGCCCGGGAAATTAATTTTTTATCCGAGATATTTCTTCGGCACGTTGAAGACCTGGCCGCCCTTCTTGACCAGGCAGGCGTCGTTCTTCCACTCTTTCAAGACCTGGACCTCTTCGCCCGCCGCGAACGCGACGTCGAGGACCGGCGCGTTCTTGTTGCCCTGATATTTCATCGAAAAGCCTTCTTTGATCTTCGCCATTTTTCCCTCCGTTGACTGGACGATCGCCGCCAGCATAGCAAACTTTTATCCGCTTTCCACGTTCCAGCGCCCGCGCAGCGTCGGAAACTCCAGCGCCGCGGCCAACCTCTGCAAAAACGCGCCGCGCGGCACCTCCCTGGCGCCCAGGGTCAACATATGGTTGGTCGTCACCTGCGCGTCGAGCATGTGGAATTTCCACTCGATCAGGCGCCGGACCAGGGCGGCGATCGCCGCCTTCGAAGCGTCGCTCTCGTAGGAGAACATCGACTCGCCGAAAAAACAACGGCCGAGCGAGACGCCGTAAATGCCGCCGACCAGGTTGCCGTCGAGCCAGCTTTCCGCCGAATGGGCGTAGCCCAGCTCGTGCAGCCGGATATAGGCGCGCTGCATCTCGGGGGTGATCCAGGTGCCGTCCTGGTCGCGGCGCGGCACCGAGGCGCAGGCCATGATGACCGCGGTGAACGCCCGGTCGAAGGTGATCTGGAAGCGCTCCTTTTTAAGCGTCTGCGCGAGCCGCCGCGAGACGTGAAACTCGCCGGGGTCGAGGACGAACCGGGGGTCGGGCGACCACCAGAGAATCGGCAGGCCGGCGCTGTACCACGGAAAGATCCCCGTCTGATAGGCCAGCAGCAGCCGGTCGGCCGAGAGGTCGCCGCCGACGGCGAGCAGGCCGTCGGGCTCGGCGCGGCCGGGCGGCGGAAAAACTAGCTCGTTGGTCAGGCGATAGATCGGCATGGCGCGTCCAAATTACTTTATGGCGGCCGGCTCAAAGGAACAAGACGAGCCGCCGGCAAAAAATCCGCGCTGGCGCGTTGTGATGAATTTAATTTACTTGACTCGCGTCTAATTCCCGTGTTACGCAAGCTCGAAAGGGGGTAATATGAAAAAGCCTATCCTGGCTTTCGTATTTTTCCTGACCCTTAACGTTTCGGCCGTTGCTTGGGCCGACCAGATCACGGCGATCCAGGTGAGCCCCGCCTCTCCGCAAGCCGGCAGCCCCGCTAACGTCACGCTTCAAGGCACCGGCACCTGCAGCAGCCTTGTGTTCGACTGGGGCGACCAGAGTCAGCCCTACCCGCACGGCAGTCAGTTCACTTTGCCGTTCCCGCTGCCGCCGCACACCTATGCCAACGCCGGGAGCTACACGCTCACGGTCACCGGCGTCAAAGGCTGTGTGGGCAAGGGGCTCACTAAAAACATCACGGTGGCGCCGAAGCCGTCGGGCGGCATCGGCGGCCTCACCGACCTTTGCAAGCATATCGATTGCGGCGCGCTTCTCGCGCCCAAAATCGACAACTTCCTTATCTTCTCGAACTTCACGCCGGGAGGCGCGATCGCGGTTTTGGGCTCCGGCTTCGGCGCCAAGCCGGGCCAGCTCCACATGGTCGGGACGACGGCCGGCTCGTTCAAGATCACCGACACGGTGGTGCCTATCATCCAGGGGGGCTGGAAAAATACGTCGATCGGCGCCAAGATCCCGAACCTAACCGGCGTCGTGGAGCAGCCGATCAAGTTCTACGTCGTCACGGCGGGTAACGCCAAGAGCAACGACTCGTTCACCGTGCAGTTCCGCCCGACGCAGGAGATGAAGCAGCTCCCGAGCGGCGACGTCCAAGTCAGCTGCTCCGACGAGGCCGACTTCGATGCGTGCAACAGCGTCGTGAACGACGATGGGATCCCCTTCTGCGGGGCTCCCTTTGTTTCCGGGGGTGGCGGGAGCATGTCGGCCTTCCACTGGACCTGCGTGGGGAGCAGCAACGGCACCGACTCGTACTCGGCCTCGCTCAAGAACGGCTGGCTCTTCAACGATGCCGCCTTGGTCGATGTGACGCCGGAAGATCTTTTCTCCGACGACCCCAAGTTCGCCAGCATGTCGGGCTTCAAGAGCGACGTTGCGTCCACGAACGTGACCGTCAACTGGAACAACGCGGACGCTTCCTACGTGTTGTATAGCGTGAATGTGTCTATCGTCGGCCCCAAAGGCGTCCCGCACAAATAGACGCTTCGGAGTCGCAAAGGAGAATGACCATGTTTTTTTCGCAAGCCGGGGTCGTGCGCACCACCATCGTCGTCCTCGGGCTGGGTCTCTTGGTCGAGACCGCGGGTCTCAGGCCGGCCAGTGCCGGCGAGGCTCAGGGGCAGGTCACCAGGGGAGACAAGCTCACCAAGCAGCAGTTCGAGGCTCTCCCGGATAGTGCGGTGATCGAGTTCAAAGGCAAACGGATGCCCAAGTCCGAGATCCGGGCCAGGGCCGCGAAGGGCAAGGAGGCGATGGCGAAGGTCCCGGCGGCCGCCACCAAGGTCCGTGACAAGTTCGAGCAACGCCGCGCACAGTTCGAGCAGAAACAGCAGGCCAAGCTCGCGGCCGACAATCAGAAAGTCAACGCCGAGTTCGCCAAGCTGAACCAGGACGGCGGCTCCGGACGGGACTCGCGCCGCGCGGCGATAGAAAACGAGGCGCGCGAGCTTTCGGTGCGCTATAAAACCGCGTCCGCCGCCGAGAAGGTCCAAATCGACCGGCGCGCGGGAGAGC
>DASWFA010000302.1:0-1689 GCA_036394475.1 Binatia bacterium | reverse complement strand
TGCCGTACTCGATCGTGAACGTCGCCGGGATCGGGATCGCCCCCTCTTTGCTCGCGTAGTCGTGCGTCACTTCCACCCCGCGCGGCCGCACCCGCTCCACCACTTCCGAGTTGTAGAACGTCCGGAGGTCGGTGATCGATTGCGAGTAGATCGACGTCCCCTGCAGCGCCCCCGTCTCCACCAGCGTCGACGACAGCCGCGACAGGTGCCAGAGGGTCGCGGCCACCGCGACGCAAAAGAGGGCTCCGAGAAGCAGGATCGTCCGGTCATAAAGCCAGCGGCGCGCGCGCGCGCGCCACTTGGGGACCACGGGGCCGCGGGTGCCGCCGGAGCCCAGGAAAGTCTTTTTACCCATGACAAAAATCTCCCGTGACGATGCGGCGGCCGGGGCGCCGCACACAACCTGCCGGGATGGAGAGCAAAGCCCGTACCAGGAGTTCTCGGAAGGCGCTAATCCGCTGTTTTCAAAAGTGTATCTTTAATCCGGCGGGGCAAGGGCGGGCCGCTAAAGGCGCGTTTATCGGGCGCGCCGATCGAAAAAGTTGCCTTCGGGGCGGCAAAAATTGCAGCGGGTCTTGGAGGGTGGAGTTGAGACTTGCTTGCCGCGACCGCCCGCGGCCGCGAAGCCGAGCTATCCGCGAGCGCTCACAGCACGGCCGGACCGGAAGGCGAATATTTTCCGTGCGCCGCTTTCGGGGTCGCGGCCGCCGCACCGGGTATTTTCAGCGTAAAGGTCGACCCCGCGCCCTGCCGGCTCGTTACGCCGATCGTCCCGCCGAGCAGCTCGGTAAACTTTTTTACGATGTGAAGGCCGAGTCCGACTCCGCCGCCGGACTTCGGCCGCGCGGCGCTCACCTGAGAGAACATTTCGAAGATGTGCGGCAGCTCCTTTTCCGAAATGCCGATCCCGGTATCGGCGACCCGGAACTCGATCTCGCCGCCGTCGCCGAGCTGGCGCGCCGACAGAGTCACGGCTCCTTTCTCGGTGTATTTGAGCGCGTTGCCGACGAGATTTTGCAGGATATGCCTCAACTTTTCTCCGTCGGTGATCACGGTGGGCAGGCCGGCGGGAAAATCCCAAACGAGATCGATCTCCCCGGCCATGGGAGCCGAGTAAACGGTCCTGATCTCCTCGAGAAAATCGGACAGGCTGATTTCCTGCAGGTCCGCCTTGACGGCGCCGGCCTCGATCTTGGTCGCTTCCAGAAGCTGGTCGATCATGCTCAGGAGCTGCCGGGAATTGACGCTGACTTTTTCCAGCATCTGGTCCTGCTCTTCGCTCATTTCGCCGCACATTCCGCCTTGCAGCAACGCGGAATATCCCATGATGATGTTGACCGGCGTTCTGAGCTCGTGCGATACGAAGCCCAGGAACTCGTTCTTGACCTTGTCGGCCTGCTGGAGCGCGTCGGCCTGCTGCTTGGTTTGCTCGAGCAGCTGGGCGTTTTCCAGCGCGATGGCCGCTCCGTTGGTCATCTGCTGCAGGAGGTCCATCTCCTCCGGGAGAAATGCCCTCGGATGGTAGCTGAGCGCCCGCAGGATGCCGACCACCTCGCCGCGGCGGGAAAAAAACGGCACCGCGAGATAGCCGCGGATTCCGGTGCGCCGCGCCGTTTGGCCGATCGGAGGATCGTCGACCAGGTCGACGTCGGATATCGCGAGCGGCCGGCGGGTTTGTACCACCCATTT
>DASWFA010000301.1:0-12009 GCA_036394475.1 Binatia bacterium | reverse complement strand
CTCGACCTTGATCGAGAGGTTCTGCGGCTCGTCGATCTCGTCCCGGGTGACGATCCACGGGCCGAGCGCGGTGAACGTGTCGAAGCCCTTGCGAATGTTGCGCGTGTTGTGCCGGCCGCGGCCCCAGGGATCGCGCTGGCTCAGGTCCCAGCAGATCGTGTAGCCGAAAACGTGGTCGAGCGCCTTTTCCTCGCTGACATGGCGCGCCTTTTTGCCGATCACAGCGCACAGCTCGCACTCGAAGTCCACGTCCTTGGAGACTTTCGGGAGCACCACGGTGTCGCCGGGACCGATAATGGACGAGACCGGCTTCAAGAAAAACTCGGCCATGAGCTCGTCCTTGCTGAGCTCGGCGCGGTCGGCGCTGCCCATCTTGATCTTCATCTCCGCCTGGTGCGCCTTGTAGTTCGCCGCCGCGGCCCAGAGCGACGGCGGGTTCAAAATCGGCGCCAGCAGCTTGACCGAGCCGAGCGGCAGCGCCGCGGCGGACTTGGCGGCGTCGCGGGCGACGTCGATGGCGCCGGGGCGGTTCGCCAGCGCGTCGATCACTTCGACCATCGTATAGCCGTCCCTGACGTGCCCCGCCTTTACCAGCGCCGGGCCGATCGGATAGACCTTGTCGCCCTCGACGACGCCGGCCTGGTTCGAGTTGTAGTGGCAGATTTTCATGCTTCCTCCTGATGACGATTTTTAAGGGGTCAGGCGGCCTTCGCGCCTGAGCTCCTCCTGCGCCAGCTTCAAAATCCGGTCGTTGATCACGCGATCGACGGTCATTTTCTTGTCCGCCAGGCCGTTCCGGATGTCCTCGTCGAGCATGACCTGGATGCCGTCCACGGCGATCGAGAGGTCCGCGGTCAGACCGGGCGCGTAGAGATCGTAAGCCCGGTCGACGATGTCGGCCTCGCCCTTGAGGCCGGCGTCGTAGCCCGCCTTGATCGTCTCTTTCTTGTTTTTCTTGGCGAACTGGATGCCCAGAATGGCCGCCTTCAAAAAGCGCTTGGTGGTCTCGGGATATTTTTCCAACAGCGAGTCGCGCGCGATCAGGATGCTTTGCGGGATGCGGAGCGACTCGCTCAAGTTCACGAGCAGCGGATATCCCTTGGCGGTGAGCCGGACGGCGTCCTCGGGCGAGAAGGGAGCGGCCGCGACCAGGCCGTTCTCCAGCGCGGCGGCGCGCATCGTCGTGTTGCCGACCGCGCGCAGCATCAGGTCCTTGTCCGGATCGACATGGTTCCTCTTCAAATAGGTCCGGACCGCAAAGTCCGAAAAGGCGCCCGCGCCGGTGACGCCGACGACCTTGCCTTTCAAATCGCCGACGGTCTTGATCCCCTTCATGCCGACGATGGCGTAGTTGGTGGTGTTCGATATCGAGCCGATGATCGACACGTCGAGGCCGCGCGAGCGGGCCCGGATGACGGCCTGGGCGCCGCCGATGCTGCCGAAGTCGGCGTCGCCGGAGACCATCGCGGCCAGCGCCGCCGGCCCGCCGCGGATGAAAATCGGCTCGAACAGGAGGCCCTGCTCCCTGAAGAAGCCCCTGGCCATCGCGACCTTGAGGGGGATCTCGCTGTTCCAGGAGAGGCTCACGATGACCAGCCGGACGGTCTTTTTTTCCTGGGCGCAAGCATCTGCTGCGTGCGCCGCCAACAGCAACGCCAGCAGGCAAATTTTGAATTTTGAGTTTTGAATGTTGAATTTAAAATTCATAATTCAAAACTCATCATTCGACATGACGGTCAGTCCGTGACGAACTGCGGCGCGACGGGAATCTCGCGCGGGATCTCGCCCATTTCCGCGAGCATCTTCATCTCCGCCTCGGCGATTTTCCGCTCGGTCTCGGTGAAGGTGAACTCGATCCTGGGATAGCGCGCCGAGGCCAGGACGGCCTCGCGCTCGCCGCCGTAGCGCTCGATGAACTTATCGGCGACCTCCGGGAGGTGCCGCTCGCTGTAGGCGATCGACGCCTTGCACGCGGTGAGCAGTCGGTGGCGGAAATCCGGCTGGTCCTTCAGGAGCGGCTCGCCGACCGCGACCATGTGCTTGATCATCTCGGGAAAGCCGGTGAGCGCGGCCCAGGCGTCGCCGTCGGTGTAGAGGCAGTCGACGGCCGGGTCCTGCTCGCCACGGAAAAAAAACTGGTCGATCAACACCACGGCGTCGGCCTTGCCGGTCTTGAGGGTTTCGAGCAGCCCTTCCTGGGGGATCGAGAGCCAGCTGAGCGTCGAGAGGTCGACGCCGTAGCGGTGCTTCAGGAGATAACGGTGGACGACGTGCGGCGTCTTGTGGTGCGTGGCGATGGTCCGGCCGGCGAGGTCGGCCGGACTCTTCACCGGACCGTCGGCGCGGACGAACAGGCCGTTGCCCTTGGACGTCGATTTCCACTCGGTCGAGATGCCGCGGATGGGCGCGCCGTCGATCCGGCAGCGGAGAAAGTTGGGCAGGTAGAGGTTCGCCGCCTGGACGTCGCCGCGGATCAGCGCCTCTTCCTGTGCCCGGCTGGGCGGGTCGGGCACTTCGATGACCGAGATGGTGAACCCTTCCGGCTTCACCAGCCCGGCGGCCAGGGCGTAATAGGTGCGGAACATGCAGAAACGGTTGCGGTAATGGGCGAAGGTGATGTGCATCGTCGTCCTCTAACGGAGCCCGAGCTCTTGCCGGCTCTTGGTGCACACGTCGAGCGCCGCCAGGGCGTAGACCTTGGTGCAGTTCATCATGTTGGTCAGTCCGACGCCGCGCCGGACGCCCTTGGGGTTGTCCCATTCGGTGATCTCCGGCTCGGTCGGGTCGATCAGGTGCGTGCCGAAGCCCGGCCCGTAGGTGATCGCCGGCACGCCGTAGGCGTTGATGCGCGAGCCGTCGCTGGTGATGCCGTAGCGCTTGGGCGACGGGTCCGGCGCGGGCTTGCCGAAGACCGCCCGGTGCGCCTGGTCCATGACCTGAACGACCTTTTCGTCTTTCGAGATCTCGTAGCCGTAGGTGGAGAGATAGAGCTGCACTTTCGTCTCGATGTCTTTTTCCTGCTCCTGGACGCGCGCGCAGACCGCTTCGAGCGCCCGCTGGATCGCCATCGTCGGCGTCTTCGGCAGCGTCTTGACGATCACGTAGAGCTGCACTGCCGGCTGCGTGCCCGGCTTGAACGGGTTGCCGCCTTCGATCGCGCCGATCTGGACGGTCGGCAGCATGAACGGATGCTTGTACTGCTGCTGGTACTCTTTTTCCCAGTCCTGGATCGCCTGCGCCACTTTGCCCGCCTGGAGCACGAAGTTCTCGGCCTTGCCCTCGACGGTCACCTGGGCCCAGATGAGCCCGGCGTTGCCGATCTGGAGCTGGAGCCCGGTCGGCTCGCCGATGATGCACATGTCGGCGGTGACGCCGTGGTCCATCATGTAGCGCGCGCCGACGCCCGCGCCGCGGTAGGCCTTGCCGCTGAAGCGGCTGACCTGCGCCTTTTCGATCTCGCCGACGACGCCGGAGATGATGATGTCGCCCCTGAGCTTGACGCCGGCCTTCTGCAGCATCTCGACGGCGACGATGTAGCACGGGAACGCCGCTTTCATGTTGACCAGGCCGCGGCCGTAGATGCGGTCGCCTTCGACCTTGGTCTCCTGCGGGGTGTCGAAATGGTCCATGTGGGCGCAGTACATGAGCGTCGGGCCGCCGCCGCTGCCTTTGAGCGTGCCGATGACGTTGGGCCGGCCTTCCTCCACCTCCTGGTAGCGGACCTCCATCCCGAGCTTCTCGAATTCGGAGCCGAGATAATGCGCGACGTTGTATTCCTCGCCGGTGATGCTGATGGTCTCGGCCAGGTTCTTGGAAATCTCGATCAGGCGCTCCCTATCATACTGCTTCAGCACTTTGTCCTTCACGTTGTCGTCCATTCGGTTGTTCCTCCTTGAACACCAGTTTTATATGTCAGACAAAAAAAAATTTATCCACCCCAGCCCCATAAGCCCCCGCTAGCTTACCCTCGGCGGCGGCGGAGCGCTCGGAACAGACGAGCCGTTACGGATTCTGTAAAACGCTCGATTTCGCTCCGGCGATCCTTGGCCTCATTGAAGAAAGCTCTGCAAGAACAGCTTCCTCATCGATCAGAGTCATCCTCCTGTCCAGCATAACGGCCTTTCCCTCCACAAAGACGCTCTCCACGGAACTGCCGCTCTCGCAAAGGGCCAGCTCGTTCACCCAATCGTTCAGGGGCTGAAGCGAGATCGAAGGGTTCAAAATCATCAGATCCGCCTTTTTCCCTTCCTCGATCGATCCGATCGTTCCGTCCAGCAGCGCGGCTTTGGCTCCTCCCAGAGTCCCCATCTCTAAAGCTTCCGCCGGGAGAAGCCAGTCGCCGGAATCCCAATGCGTTCTCGGCAAAAGCACGGAGAGCTTCATTTGTTCAAAGATGGAATAGACAGTCGCGGCATTGACGCTATCTGCGCCCAAGCCGACGGCCAGCCCTTGTGCGAGCATCTTTTTCACGCGCGCCACGCCGCTGCCGAGTTTCATGTTGCTCGACGGGTTATGGACGATTTTAACATCGTGCCGCTTGAGAATGTCAATCTCCTGATCCTCCAACCATATGGCATGGGCCACGGAGAGACCGGGACCGAGAAAGCCGATCTCTTCCAAATGATGGACGATCGGCTTACCGTACAGTTGCCTTCCTGTCTCCGCATGTCTCCTGGTCTCCGCGAGATGGGTGTGGATGCCGACCTCAAGCTCTGCCGCCATCTCTTTGCAGCGCACCAACAGAGGGTCGCTGCATCTTTGCGGCGCCGACGGCGCCAACATCAAGGAGAGCCGCGATTCCGAGCTGCTGGACCGCCGAGCAACCTCCCTTGCAAGATCGATCCAGGAGTCTGCGGCCGAAGCGTCGGGAGCGACATCCGGATTGTCGGGAGACTGGTCCTTGAACGAGAGAGCCAAAATTCCCCTGATGCCTGTATCCAAAAGAGCCCGGCAGGCCGAGTCCACGCACTCCTCGGGGCTGCGAGACGGAATCGTGAACATGTTGAGGACCGTCGTTACCCCGTGACGGATCAGCTCGATGCAAGCCGCGCTATGAATCAGATAAACATCCTCAGCCGACGCGCCGAAGGCCTTTTCGGTCTCGGCGGATCTTCGGGACCACGACTCGAAAGAGGTTTCATCCCACAGTCCTCTCTGAAACATTCCGGTGAGATGGGTATGTGCGCTCACAAGCCCTGGAAGGATGATCTTGCCCGCACAATCGAGGACGCGGTCGGCGTCTTGTTCCCGGGATGCTTCTCCACGGAAGATCCGCGCGATCCGGTCGCCTTCTAGGAGGAGATCCGCGCCCTCCAGGATATCCCTGCCGGAGTTCATGCTTATAATGGTGCCGTTTTTTAATAAGGTCCGCACGGAGTCTACCGATAAAGGCGGGTTTCTTTTCAACCCTCATCTCGCCTTTTTGGCGATCTTCTCAACAAAGCCCTCGTTCACCAATTCCTGGATCACGGAATTGTCGTAGAATTCCTCGGGTTTACGGCCGGCGGTCTTATCCGGCGGCAGCGCGTTGATGACGGCGGCCGGGTCGGTCGACGGCACCAGGGAGGTATTCTTCACGAAATAGTCATGGGATTTCGACAAGACTTCCTGATCGCTGAGCTTTGTGTACTTCTGCGTCACGGACAACGCGAAGTCTCTTTTCTGCGCATAGAGATGGAGGCCCTCGGTGTAGGCCATGAGGAACCCCTTTACGATAGCTCGATTCTGAGCCAGATAGGACCGTGTGGTGATCATGGTCGAGGTCGGGTACTTCACCCCGAGATCGCCTAGATCCACCAGTACCCTTAAACCCAGAGCCGCGGCGGCGAATAATCCCGGTGGAGCGATAATCGTGGCCGCCACGGCCCCGGACCGCACTGCGAGAAGTCTCTGCGAGTCGGGGCCCGCCTGGACAAACGTCATGTCCTTGGGACTCAACCCCAACTTCTCAAAAGCGAGCAGCGCGGCCACTTCCGTGATCCCGCCCAAGCGGGTAATGGCTATTCTTTTACCCTTTAGTTCCGCCGGTGAAGAGATGTCCTTGGAAACTACGAGACTGTAAGGGATATAGTTGTAGGACGAAGCTATGATCACCACTTCGCCGCCCTGAAGCTTCGCCTGAATAGGCGCCGATCCGGAGACGTTGGCAAATCGGATTTCATTCGCCAGCAGGGCCTGGATATTTGTCGAGCCTCCCCCGAAAAGGATGATTTCCTCGTTCAATCCGTATTTCTTGAATAGACCCGCATCATGGGCCACCCAAAGGGGAGCATTGTAGCCGGAGATTCCCGCGTAACTGATTCGGATTGTCTGCGCGTGAGCGGCGCACGGCACAAAGATTCCGACTACGGCCGCGAGCAGCAACTTGGACAGCCTTCGCATCGAAGCCTCCTCTAGGTCTTGCTCCCAAGGGATCGGGGCAAGTAACGGCCGAAAGGCTTGGCGACGATCTCAGGCCGCTTCCCGCCGTCGGTCCACTCCGCGATCACTTTGCCGCGAAGCATCGTCATGACCGGCCAGCCCTTCATTTCCTTTCCCTCCCACAGGGTCCAGCCCGCCGTGCTGTGAACCATCTCATTCGATACGGTGACTTTCCGGTTCAGATCCACCGCCACGAGATCGGCGTCCGATCCCGGAGCGATAATGCCTTTTTTGGGATAAACGCCGAATATGCGCGCGGGATTCTCGCAGCAGACTTCCACGAGGCGCTGCAGGGTGATGCGTCCCTTGCTAACCCCGTCGTTGAGCATCACGGGCAGGTGCGCCTCTCCGCGCGAAGGGAAGCCGGTTTTGGTTGCCCAGATGTCTCCTTTAACTTCCATCTCCTTTCGCGGCTTGCTCACATTGGTATGGTCGCTTCCGACCGAGTCGATCCGCCCGTCGGCCAGGGCCTGCCAGAGGACCTCTATGGATTCGGCGCTTCGAAGCGGCACGTTGATGCGCCAGGCATCCTCGGTGAGACTGAGATAGTGGGCTCCGGTTTGCGCATAAACCGTCCCTCCCTCGTTCCGGGCGCGGGTTATTTCCTCGACGGTCTCCGGCGTCGTGGTGTGTTGAATATAGAGCGGACACTTCGCTATGCGCGCGTAGTAGGCATAGGTTCGAACATGGCCCGCCTCGAGGAAATTCGGCGAGCGCTCGTTCCAGACGCGGTACTCTTTTCGCCCTGCTTTAAGGAGACGCTCTTCGAAGAGGCGCGCGATTTCCCAGTTCTCGCAGTGCATACAGACAACAGCCGGAGGGCCTAGTTTGGCCACCGCCTCAAGCCCAAGATAAATGGTTCCGTCATCAAACCCGAAATAACCCTGGCTCTTTCGATTCGGCCAGTAGGTCGCCGTCCTTTCAGGGCTCATCATGTGAAGCTGGTATTTGAAAGATGTCAGGCCGAAGTCCTTCGCCAGGCGCGGTATCTCCAGGGCGTGCTCGTCTTTGAGAATTTTAGGGGTGAGAAAGAAATCGACCATCGAGCGCGATTCTCCCAGGCCTTTAAACAGATCGAAGACCTCGGCATAGAGCGGGACTTCTTCCTCGGTTTTCTCCGCCTTGTAGGGCTGCCCCATGTTTGGGCTGGGCTGCATGAACCCCCAGGTCGTGATCCCGTAAGCGGCCGCGGCGCGCGTCTCCGAGTCGAACTCGTCTCCAACCCAGCGATGGCTTCCGAAGTGGACTTCCGGATCGACAACGCCGGGGATGAGATGACGACCCTTGAGGTCGATCACTTTCCGCGCTTGGGGCGCGGTGTCATCGTGCCCGACGGCGACGATTTTTTCGTCTTTCACCGCGACGAACCCATCCACGATCTTTCCCTGAGTCACAATCTTTCCGTTTTTTAAAAGAACGTCGACTTCCATTTTTACCTCCTCGGTTCTGAGCTCTTGATGATCAATTTCTCTTCTCGGCTGCCTGCTTCGATGTCTCGGCTTCTTTTTGGCATCCTTAGTCTAAAAATCTTTCGTGTACAAGCGCCTGAAGTACGGAATTATCGGGCGGTGTCGCAATCGCTCCCATAGGGAATTGGCGTCTGTGATCGGCGAGGTTCAGCATCACTTCATATCGCCGCAAAGAGGCCCGGTGGCCCGATGACGCTGGCCGGCCTCCACCTCTCGATCTGAAATTTACCGATTGTTTATCGGATCTCTTTGGCGAGCTTTTTGGTAAAGCCTTCCTGTTCCAGCTCCTGCAGCAGGCTGTTGTCGTACAAATCCCGCGCGCTTTTCGCCCCGGGCTTCTCCGCCGCCGCAAGCCCCGCCTCCATCACGGCGGTGTCGGTCACCGGCACGAGCGGCGAGTTTTTGGCGAAATAGTCGTAGGTCTGGGAGAGGATCTGCGGGTCGGTCTGCCTGGTGTATTTCTCCAGCACCTTGATCGCATAGTCTTTTTTCTGCCGGTAGACGTGCAGCCCCTCGACGAGCGCCATCAAAAACTTTTTCGCCGTCGGCCGGTCCTGCGCCACGTAGCCGCGCCGCGCCGCGATCACCGACGTGGGATACTTGACGCCGAGCGCGCCCAGGTCGGCGATGACGTTGAGACCGCGCGCGGCGGCGGCGAACAGCGCCGGCGGCGCGAGCGCGGCCGCGGCCGCGTTGCCCGATTGCACGGCGGCGATCCGGAGCGCGTCCGGGCCCGCTTGAATAAATGTCAGGTCCTTCGGCCCGAGGCCCAGCTTCTCCATCGCCGCGCGGATCGCGACCTCCTCGATGCCGCCGATGCGGGAGACCGCGGCCCGCTTGCCCTTCAACTCCGCCGCCGTGCGGATGCCGCCGGCCGTGACCAGGCCGTACGGCATGAGGCCGTAGGCCGTGGCGAGGATCACGATGTCGGCGCCCTGGAGCGCCGCCTGGATCGGCGAGGCGGCGCCGAGGTACGAGAAGCGGATTTCGTTGGCCAGGATCGCCTGGATGTTGGTGAGCCCGCCGGCGACGAGCACGAGTTCCGAAGGCACGCCGTATTTTTTAAACAGACCGGCGTCGTAGGTGACCCAGAAGGGGAGGTTCTGGCCGGAGGTGCCCGAGTAGCTGATGCGGATCGTCTCGGCGCGCGCGGGGAGCGCGGCCGTCAACCACGCCGAGACCAGCAGCGCCGCTATCCATCGACCGGACATAAATAACCTCCGCGCGTTAGTAAATCGGAAATCCACCGGCGAAGCTCTACCTTTAAACCAGCCGCGCGCCAGCGTCAACCGAAGGCGGGGCCCGAGACATTCCCAGGCGCCGATGAGCGAATATATTTGACCTCGATGTCGGTATGCCTTAAATTGACGGCATGCTTTTGGGTCTGGACGTCGACGGCGTGGTGGCCGATTTTTTAGGCCCGTTCCTCCGCTTTGTCGAGAAAAAGACCGGCTGCGCGCCGATCGCCCCCGAGACGATCACCGACTTGAGCTACAAGGACCATCCGGTGCTGACGGAGGCGGTCATGACAGAATGCCTGGCCGCTCTCGCGCTCGATGCCGATTTCTGGAGCGGGCTCGATCCTCTGCTGGCGCCGCCGGAATGGCGCGTCCTCGACGCGCTCAGCCGCGAAAACCGGCTCGTTTTCATCACCCACCGCCACGAGGGGGAGGGGCGCGACATCCGCCGGGTCACCGCCGACTGGCTCGCGCGCCACGGCGTCGGCAATCCCGTCGTCCATTGTACGAACGAGTATAAATCCAAGCTGGTGGAGAGCCTCGGCGTCGATATCTTCGTCGACGACCGGCACGAGAACTGCCAGGACGTGGCGGAAAAAACCCGCGCTCTGGTGTTCATGCCGCACCGGCATTACAACCGGTCTTTCGCGCATCCGCGGGTCCGAAGAATCCAAACGTTGAACGAGCTGGCGGCCTATCTTAAATAGCTCCGGATAACCCGAAGGAGGGTATCGACATGTACGGTTGGCGCGCGCGAGTCGGACACGTGGCCCCGTCGCGCGGGGACGTGCTGGTTTACGAATTCTACCGGATGCTGCCCGCGGGCTTCATGCTGCTCAACACGACCGGCACGATCCGCCAGCTCGTGGACACCGACTTCGACAAGCAGCTGAAGCGCATCGAGGAGGCGGCGGTCGACCTGGCCGAGAACGGCTGCGACGTGATCATCATCGGCGGCTCGCCGCTCTTCACCAAGCTCGGCTACGGCAGCGACATCGAGATCGGCCGCCGGCTCACGGAAAAGGCCGGCGTGCCGGTCGTCGCCGGCATCACCGGCGAGGTGGAGGCGCTGCGCCGGCTTAAAATCAAAAAAGTCGTCGTCGCCACGCCGCACGAGGACGAGCTCAATCAGAGAATGAAAAAATTCCTCGAGGCGTCGGGCTTCGACGTGCTCAAGATCGAAGGCTACGGCATCCGGAAAAACTCCGAGATCGCCGAGCTCTCCGAGCACGCCGCCTATAAGATCGCCAAAAAGCTCTACGAAAAGGCGCCCGAAGCCGACGGCGTCTTCGTGCCCTGCCCGCGCTGGCCGACCATCGGCGACGTGGCGCTCTTGGAAAGCGAGATCCAAAAGCCCGTCGTCACGAGCTGCCAGTCCTATATCCGGCACGCGCTCGAGGTCGCGCACGTAAAAGAGAAGATCGAGGGGTACGGGAGGTTGATGGAGACGCTGGGGGAGTAAACCGATGCTCGACGACGATAGCGCGCAGCGGATCGCGCTCGCCTGGCTCGAAGCCTGGAACGCACGCGACCTCGACCGTATCCTGGAGCACTACGGCGAAAACATCGAGTTCCTGAGGCCCTTCGCCGTCAAGCTGGCCGGCGATCCGGCCGGCGCCGCGAGGGGCAAGGCGGCCTTGAGGGAATATTTTTCCCGGGCGCTCGCCGCCTATCCCGACCTTCACTTCCGGCTGCACAAGGTTCTCACCGGAGTGCGGAGCTTTACCATCTATTACGAAAGCGTCAATGGCCCGACGGCCGCGGAGACGATGGAAGTCGACGACGCGGGCCGGGTCGTCCGCGTCCTGGCGCACTACGCGCCGAAGTGAGGCGGAGGCTATGAAACCACACATGAGTGCGCAATCGAATGTAACTGTTGCAGAGTCCATTAACTGGCGCTGTTCGGTGTGTTCTATTGAGTTTGCCACCGCCGAGGGAGGGCTCTGTTTTCGTTGCAAGAAGCCGGTTTGTTTGCGGCATTTAAATTTTTTGAAGGTAAAAGCCGCGGACAACGAATCGACGCGTGAAAATGTTTGTAGCAGCTGTCTTCGTCCTGATGATCCTAAGCCGTCGCTACTCAAAGGCTTCTGGCGACGGATTTCTAGGTAGGAATTTGTGAGCTACCTCGAATCGACCCTGCTGCCCGACGAGACGATCGTCTACCGGGTGCGCCTCCACTGGATTATTTTCCTCAAGTCGATTTTCATCATCCTCGTCGGAATAGCCCTGCTCGCGGTCTATCCGAACACCCCGATCGCCGGCGGCGCCGCGATTCTATTCGGCCTGATCGTCGGCATTCCGGCCTTCGTCCGCTATAAAACCTCCGAGTTCGGCGTCACGACCAAGCGGGTCATCGTCAAGATCGGGCTGCTCCGCCGCCGGACGCTGGAGCTTTTGCTGCGTCAGGTGGAAGCGATTCTGATCGACCAGACCGTGTCCGGGCGCCTCTTCAACTACGGGTCGGTGACGCTCACGGGCACGGGCGGCGTGCGCGAGGTATTTCACAATGTCTCGTCACCGCTGGAACTGCGCCGGCGCATTCAAGGCGCGGCGGCGTAGGAGGCTAGCGATGTTCGACGGTGATACCGATCGGGACTGGGAGCGCTGGGGCGCGACCGATCCTTATTACGGCGTCCTATCCGAGGAGAAATATCGCACGGCGGCGCTCACGGCCGAGCGCAGGGAAGAGTTTTTCCAATCCGGGCGCGCGTACGTCGCTCGTTTGTTCGACATCGTCAGGCTCCGGCTCGATCCGGATTTCGTCCCGAGGATTGCCCTGGAGTTCGGCTGCGGGGTGGGTCGGCTCGCTATCCCGCTCGCGGCGGCGGTCGAAAAAGTCGTGGCGGCCGACGCGGCCCCTTCGATGCTGGACGAGGCCAGGG
>DASWFA010000300.1:0-1658 GCA_036394475.1 Binatia bacterium | reverse complement strand
GCGCGATCGCCGCGGTGGGGACGGTGATCAAGGCGGACCCGAGAGCCATGTCGGTGGCGCTCGGCACCGTGTTTTGCCTGAACGCCCTCGCGCTCTTTCTCTTCCCGCCGCTCGGCCATGTCCTGGGCCTGAGCCAGCGCGAGTTCGGGCTCTGGGCCGCCATCGCCATTCACGACACGAGCTCGGTGGTCGGCGCGGCGGCCAAGTACGGCGAGGAAGCGCTCGTCGTCGCGACCACGGTCAAGCTCGTGAGGACGTTGTGGATCCTGCCGTTGACCCTCGCGCTCGCGCTGTTCCGCCGGCAGAGAGCCGCCGCGGTCGGCTTCCCCTGGTTCGCGGTTTTTTTTATCGCCGCCGCCGCGGCGCGGACGCTTTGGCCCGAGCATGAAGCCGCGTATCTGCTGATCAAGCGGGCAGGGATACTGGGCCTCACCCTGACGCTGTTTTTCATCGGCTCGGGATTGTCGCGGCAGGCGATCAAGTCGGTCGGGGCGCGCCCGATGGTTCAAGGGGCTCTGCTCTGGATCGCCGTGGCTGCCGCCGGACTGATCGCGGTCCGGATGCTCGGCAGGCTTTAGCGCCGGCCCGGCGTTCGACACTCATGGGACGTTGCGCTATACTCGCGCCTGAAAAGGGATGGCGTCCTATAACATTGCCTTCAAGCCATCCGTCGGAAAGGACCTGCGGTCGTTGCCGAAGGCGATGGTTGTCCGGGTCCTCAAGCAAATAGAAGCCCTAAAAGAAAATCCTTTCCCTCCGCAGTCTGTTAAATTAGCAGGCGCGAGCGGATATATCGAATCCGGATCGGGATTACCGCGTCATCTGGAACAAAAAAGTCGGGTGGCGCAAAAAAACGGAAGGAACAAAAAATGAAAAATTTCATTAGAGACAAGAGTGCGATTGTCGCTCTTGCAGCCGTCTTGGTTCTCGCCTCCGGCTTGTACTTTTCCAATGTCTCGGCCCAGGACGCCAAGTCCCTCTCGCAGGCGTATCAGGAGCTGTTCGACAAGAGCCTGAAGGAAAAGAAGGGGCTCAATTTTTACGTCAAGGGGCAGACCATCGGCGCCGTCTTCGTCAGGATGATCGGGAGCGACGCCGTCGAAGTCCGCAACCAGGCCTACGGCCGGATCATCATCCGCCTCGACAGCATCGACGCGCTGGCGATCAACTGATAGAATCTCCGCTATGACGACGGCCATGCGCATCGTTATGGCCTGCGGAGCGCTCGCGCCGCTGCTTGTCGCCGCTGTCGGACACGCGGGGGAACCGCCCAAGCCGCGCGACGACGTCGCGCAGATGATCATCATGATGGACGGCCTCAGGGACAGAAACTGCGCCGAGCGAAAAGTAGACAAGACCGAGCTTTTGGAGACGGCGCCGGACAAGAGACCGGCGGTCGAGCGCTGGACGATCGACCGCTGCGGCAAGCCGGTCAACTACCGCGTGAAGTATTCCAAGGGCGGCGCCGACTTCGACGTGCAGCTCGAGAAATGACGGCGGCGGCGTGGAAGCCCGGACTATTTTGCTCGGCGCCTGCGCTTTGATTTTCCTACTCGGCATCCCGCTAGTATCGAGGCTCGTACCGCCGAACCGGCTTTACGGCTTCCGCACGACAAAAACTTTATCGCGACCCGATATCTGGTACCCGGCCAACCTCT
>DASWFA010000299.1:0-2046 GCA_036394475.1 Binatia bacterium | reverse complement strand
TAAAAGGCCACCGAGGGAATCAGGTGGACGAAGTTGGTGCCCCTGAGTCCTCTGTGCTGGTAGGCCACGAAGCCGCCCGCTTTGCCCCCGTCCCAGCCGACCACCGGCCCGACGTTGAAGCCGACCCGGCTCCCCAGTCCCGCCGTGTAGTGCATCGCCCCCTGCACGCCCCAGTTCCCCGACAAAGGCAACACGCCCAGCCCTTCCATCCAGAACCGCCCGCCCGAAGGCGTGTGCGACTCTTTCTCTCCGCCCCCGGAAAGCTCGATCTTCCCGAACGGCTCCAGCGCGGCGGCCTGAAGCGAAGTGGTTATTAAAAGGGAAAGAAAAATCGCTACCGCTATCGAGCCTTTTCGTTTCATCACGCCCACCTCCTAAATTACGGTCAATGACGGTCTTGGCCGGCTTTATAGCCCAGCCGGGTGCGCAAAGCAAGAAAAAATACTGCCCAAAAGGCCCGGAATCCGCCTATCGGTGGAGCGCAATAAAGGCGAAAACCTTGGCCGCTTGGAAAACGCTCTCGACCGGCACCAGATCGTGGTCCGTGTGCTGAAAGCGGATGTCGCGCGAGCCGTAGTTGATCGCCGGAATCCCCTTCGCGTTCAGAAAACCCGTATCGTTGGCGGCGGTGGAGTAGCTGAACTTGGCCTCCCGCCCGAGCATCGCCTGGATCGCCTGCGTGAGGACGAGGACCAGCTCGGCGTCTTTCGACACCTCGCTGGGATACATGAAGTCCTTCCGCTCGACTTCGATGCTGAAAGGCTCGACGGCTCCGATCGTCCGCTTTAATTGATCAACCGCCTGGCCCGGGTCGTCGCCGGGCAGCAGCCGGCGGTCGAAGACGATCCGGCACTCGCTCTGGATCGTATGCGTGGCCTTGGGAAAGCTCTCGATCGAGGTCGGCGTCAGGCTCACTTTGCCGAGCTCCGGATGCGTTCGCTCCGCCGGATAGGGCATCAGGGGCTTGATTTTTTCCAGGACCTTCATCGCCCCTTCGATGGCGTTGACGCCGTCCCACGGCCGGCTGCTGTGCGCCTGCTTGCCGCGGACGACGATCTGGATGTCCACGCGCCCCTTGTTGCCGAGCTGGATCTCCGGCGGCCCGTCGACGATCGCCCAGTCCGCTTTGACGTTGCCGTGCTCGACGACGTGCGCGAGCGAATCGTGCCGCCCGGTCTCGCCCGCCGTGCTGACGACGAAAAACAGGTCCGCCGGCAGCTCCGCTTTGCATTCGCCCAAGAGCTTCACCGCCGCCATCATCGCCGCGAGGCTGCCCTTCTGCTCGCACGCGCCCCGGCCCCAGACGCACTCGCCCGCGAGACCGTACTTGGCCCCGTCGACCACCGCGCCGGAATAGGGCTCCTGCATCGTGCTCGGCGCGGCGTTCATCGCGTACGCCAGCAAGAGGAGCCGTCCCGAGCGGCCCCGGCCCTTCATCGAGGCGACCAGGTTGCCCTTCTCGTCGATCGCCGTGTGGAGGCCGGAGCGCTCCAGCTCCGGCTTGACGACGTCGCGGATCAACGCGAGCACCTGGGGCTCGGCCTCCAGCCGCTCGGTCTGCGGGCTCGGGGTTTGGACCAGCTTGACGAGCAGCCGCCGCACTTCGTCGTAACGCAGATTCTTTTCGATGAGTTTTTTTACTGTTCCAGCTTCCATATGTTGCCTTCTTACTTTTTACTTTCTTTAATCATCCGCCTTCGAAGCGCGCGCCGGCCCGGCCGAGACGACGGGCGATGACGATCAGGACCAGACAGATCGCGCTGACGATGACGCCGAGCGAGCACATCGGCCCGAGGTTGCCGTCGACGTAAAAGTGATAGAGCAGCGGGCCGATCGGCTCCGCCCCCGGCGAGTAGAGAAAGATCGACAGGCTGAACTCGCGCAGGTAGATCGTCGCCAGGATGATCCAGCCGGCGATGAAGCCGGGCCTGAGCAGCGGCAGCAGAATGCGGCGAAAGGTCGCCCAGAATCCCGCGCCGCACGTCATCGAGGCGTCGCGCAAGTCGTCGTGCACCTGGACCACCGTGCTGGACATGGCGCGGAGCC
>DASWFA010000298.1:0-3132 GCA_036394475.1 Binatia bacterium | reverse complement strand
GCTCGTAGCAAACCTCCTTCGAGCGCTGGAAGGCCTGCTGCAGGCTCACCGCCACCCAGGGATTTCGGTCGAGGATTTCCCCCTTGATGACGACCGTGTGCATGATCGGGTAGATGCCGCTTTTTTTGTAATAGTCGATCTCCGCCGCCTTGGCGTCGGGAAACAGCGGGCCGACTTTGGGCGAGCCGCTTTTGATCGACGGCAGCGTCTCCGGATAGAGCGCCGCTTCCAATTCGCCCCCGACGAGCATCCGGTCGATGTCTTTCCCCTTCGGCACGCGCTTGAGCTTCATCCACTTCGCCGGCTCGAACGGCACGTCCTCCTCCTCCTGGCACCACCATTCGACCGTTTTTAAATCCACGCCGTAATGGTCCTGGAGGATGCCGCGCATCCACAGGCCGGCGGAGTTCTGCAGGGTGTCGAGGCCGATCCGCTTGCCGTTCAGGTCCGACGGCTTGTCGATGCCCGAGTTCATCCGCTTCACCATGTAGCCGTGGCGAAAGCGGCGGTGCGGGAAGACCGGAATCGCCCGGAACGTCCGCCCCTGATCGAGGGCGACGAGATAGGCGACGAGCGACAGCTCGCAGACGTCGAACTCCTCGTGCCGGAGCATCCGCCCGTGCCTTTCCGGCGAGGCCATCGTGAGGACGTTGAGATCGATGCCGGCCGGGACGACCGTCCCTTCGATCAGCGGTCTCAGCAGATCGTACGCGCCCGCGGCCAGCGTCAGTTCAAGCTTCGACATTCATTCCTCCTTGGCGGTTTTGGTAACATGGCGCCGGTAGTCTTCCGGCGTGTCGATATCGAGCGTAATGCCCTCGTCTTCGGTCTCGACTTCCAGCGTCTCGGCCGCGTGGGCGCGGACGACGCTCTTGGCGCCCTGGTCGAGCGGCGCAGCGGCGAGTTCCCCGAACAGGCGCCTGGAAAAAATCACCGGGTGGCCGCGCCGGCCTTTATAAACGGGCACGACGATCGGCTGCTTCGATTCGCAAAAGCGCTCGATCATGCGGGCGACCAGTCGGGGATCGATAAACGGATGGTCCACCAGATGGAGCAGGATGCCGTCGACGTTTTCCCCCTCCAGCGCGCGGAGCGCGACGACGAGCGAGGACAGCTGGCCCAGCTTATAGTCGGGGTTCTGCAGGATCGTCACCGGCAGGTGGCGGATTTTTTTTTCGAGCGCCGCCGCGTTGTGGCCGAGCACGACGAAGATTTTTTCTATTTGCGCCGCCCGGAGCGATTTTACGATCCGCTCGATAAACGAGCTTTCGCCCACCGGCAAAAGCGCCTTGGGCCGCCCCATTCGGCTCGACTCCCCGGCGGATAAAACGACTGCGGCCAACATCTCTCTGTCCTCCCGCTACACCTAACACACCCGGCCGGCCCGACGCCATTGACGCCCGGCGTTCATCGGGCTAACGTAGCAGAAAATCAACCGGCGAGGAATTCCCATGATCGAAGGACTGAAAGACAAAGTCGTTATCGTCACCGGCGGCGGCCACGGCATCGGCAAGGCCTACTGCAAGGCCTTCGCCGCGGCGGGCGCCCGCGCGGTGCCGGCGGACATCGACGGCCCGGCCGCCGGGCAGGTCGCGGCGGAAATCTCCGGCAAGACGGAGGGCGGGGCGCTCGCCGTGCGCGTCGACGTCGCCGACGAGGAGTCGACCAACCGGATGGCCAAAACGGTCCTCGACCGCTTCGGGCGGATCGACGTGCTGGTCAACAACGCGGCGATTTTCGCCACTATCCCGATGAACCGCGGCGGCATCGAGACGCTCGATCCGGCGGAATGGGACCGCATGATGGCGGTCAACCTGAAGGGGCTGTTCTTCTGCTCCCGCGCCGTGCTGCCGACGATGCGCGGGCAAAAATCCGGCAAGATCATCAACATCACTTCGGGCACGGTGCTCTCGGGAAGCCTCGGCCGGATTCACTATGTGACCTCCAAGGCGGGCGTGATCGGCTTTACCCGGACGCTGGCGCGCGAGGCCGGCGGCGACAACATCCAGGTCAACTGCATCGCCCCCGGCTCGACCCTTTCCGAGGAAAATCCCACGGAAGAGATCATCCGCATGCGCCAGGCCCCGGTCCAGACCCGGTCGCTGAAGCGCATGCAAAAGCCCGAAGACCTGGTCGGCGTGATGCTGTTTCTCGCCTCGCCGTTGAGCGACTTCATGACCGGACAGACGGTGTCCGTGGACGGCGGGCAGAACTTTCTCTAAAATCGCCATGCCGAAGCCGCCCGCCCGCGCCGCGCTCCTGCTGCCCGCCGCCCTGCCGGCGCAGCTGACGCGGCTCCGGACCTCCTACAGCTCCATCACCGCCAACAACAGTCCTGTCTGGCTCGCGAAGGAGAAAGGGATTTTCGAGAAGAACCGCCTGGACGTCCAGGTGCTTTTGATCGAAAGCGGCACGACTTCGATCCAGGCCCTGGTCGCGGGCGAGAGCCAGATCGCGCAGCTCTCCGGCGGGGTGATCCTCAGCAGCGGGCTCGCCGGCTCGGACGTCGTCTGCATCTCGGGGCTGGAGAACCGCTCGGCGTTCAGCCTGATCACGCAGAAGGAAATTAAAACCGCCGAGCAGCTCAAGGGAAAAAAGCTCGCCATCTCCCGCTTCGGCAGCGCGTCGGACCTGGCGGCGCGCCTGATCCTGCAAAAGCTCGGCCTCAATCCCGACAAGGACGTGACCCTTCTGCAGGTCGGCGGGACCAGCACCCGGCTGGCCGCGATCACCAAGGGACTCGTCGAGTCCACGGTCATCACGCCGGAGTTTTACATCCTGGGCAAAAAGGCCGGCCTGAACACCCTTGCCGATCCCCTTTCGGCGAAGATCGACTTTCCGCAAAACACGATCGGGACCTCGCGCGCGTTTCTCAAGGCGCGCCCGGAGATCGTCGCCCAGTATCTCAAATCGATCGTCGAGGCGATCCACTATTTCAAGGTCAACCGGGAGGAGAGCATCCGCATCCTCAGCAAGTATTTGCGGATCGACGACAAGGAAGCGCTGGCCGAGATCTACGACCTCTACAAGAACATCCTCCAGCCGGTCCCCTACCCGACCCCCGAAGGCATGCAGCTCCTGCTCGGCTGGATGGCCCTGACCGACCCGCGCGCCAAGGGCGCCAAAGCCGAG
>DASWFA010000297.1:0-5829 GCA_036394475.1 Binatia bacterium | reverse complement strand
CAGAATAAATAATCCATGAGAGCCGAAGCCTTGCTGCCCGCGGTCGTCCGCATCGAAGCGCTGCACGCCGGCCTGATCGCCGCCCTGTGGATCGCGCTCGCGCCGGCGCGCCTGGTCGAGCCCGTGGCGCTCGTCGCCGGCGGCCTGTTCATGGGGATCAACTTCCTGCTGCTCGGCGGCGGCATCCGCTGGGTGCTGGCGCCGTTCGCCGGGCGGGGCCGGGTCCGGACGGGCGTTCTGTTGCTGGTCTTGAAGACGGCGCTTTTTCTCGGGCTGATCGCGCTGCTCTTCCGGCGCGTCGAGCTCGACGCGCTCTCGTTCACGCTCGGCTTCTCGTCGCTTTTGCTCGCGGTCCTGCTGGAGCGGGTCTGGGTCCTTTCCACCGGGCGCGGCCAAGAAATAGGTGCATAGACCATGGAGCATCCCTTTACCTGGTATTCGGTCGTAGAGCCCTATCTGCCCTACCCGATCAGCCTCCTTTCCGAGCCGAGCCTCACCGCCATCGTGGTGATGCTGCTGCTCGTCGCGCTCGCCTTCGCCTTCAACCGGTCGCTCAAAAAATCCCGCGATCCGGTGATTCCCGAAGGGCGCCTCAATTTGAGGAACGCGATGGAGTTCCTGATGGAGATCGTCGTCGGCCTCTCCGACAGCATCCTCGGCAAAAAGGGGCGCAAATACGTGCCGCTGTTCGGCAGCCTGTTTCTTTTCATCCTGCTGGGGAATTTCTTCGGCCTGATCCCCGGCTTCACGCCGCCGACGAGCAGCTTTTTCGTCAATCTCGGCATGGGCCTGATCGTCTTCGTCGCCTATAACTACTTCGGCGCGCGCGAGCACGGCCTCAAGTACTTCAAGCAGTTCATGGGGCCGATGCTGCTGCTGGCGCCGCTGTTCATCCTGATCGAGTTCTTCTCCCACGTGTTCCGGCCGATCTCGCTCTCGATCCGTCTCTTCGGCAACATGTTCGGCGACCACCTGGTGCTGGAGATCTTCAGCGATCTCACCAAGCTCGTGATCCCGGTGGTTTTTTATATTCTGGGCTCGCTGGTGTCGGTCATCCAGGCCGCGGTTTTCACCATCCTCACGGTGATCTACGTCGCCATGGCGATCAGCCACGAGCATTAAAAAATGATTTGACCCTTAGCGGACGGCCCGGCGGCGAGGATGAGGAGAGAGGTCGCGGAAGGGCATACCAACGATCCGCTGGAAAGGAGGAGGAAGATGAAGAAGCTGAAAAAGCTACTGTCGCTTGCGACCGTGACTTCGCTGGTGCTGTTTTTCGCCGGCGCCGCGATGGCGGCGGCCGAGGCGGCCGCCCCGGCGGGCGACTCGCAGACCAAGGCGGCGCTCGCGATCGCCGCGGGCCTGGCGATCGCCGTCGGCGCCTTCGGCGCGGCGCTCGGCCAGGGACGCATGGCGGCGGCCGCGATGGAAAGCATCGGCCGCAACCCGAACGCGGCCGATCGGATCCAGCTGCCGATGATTCTCGGCCTGGCGTTCATCGAGGCGCTCGCCCTCTACGCGTTCGTTATCGCGTTTTTTTTGCAGGGCAAGATATAAACAGGCGTCGGCAAGGCAAAAAGGGGACGGGGCTCGGGCGCCGTCCCCTTTTTTTATTTCGCCGGCAGGTCGATTTTCTCCAGGCTCACCTGGGTGTAGCGGAGGATCTCCTCCAGCGTCGTGAGCTTGTAGGGGGCCTCGTAGAAGATGTTTTTGATCCCCGTGTTGACCAGCACCTTGAGGCAGTGGATGCACGGCGTGTGGGTGATGTAGATCGCGCCGTCGCGGATCGACGAGCCGTTCTTCGCCGCCTGGGCGATGGCGTTCATCTCGGCGTGGATCGTGCGGAAGCAGTTTTCCTCGACGTCGCCGTTCGGCGTCTTCGACTGGTAGACGAGGCAGCCGACGTCGGTGCAGTGCGGCATCCCGGCGGGCGCGCCGTTGTAGCCCGTCGCCAGGATGTTCTTGTCGCGCACGATGACCGCGCCGACCTTGGCCCGCTTACAGGTCGAGCGCTCGGCCACCTGGCGCGTGATGGTCAAAAAATACTGGTGCCAGCTCAATCGGTCGCTCATCGAAAACCTCTCTTCCGCCCGCGCGCTGCAGCCCGCCGGGCCCCTCGGGCTGGCGGCGCTCCTCCGGCGGGTCCGCCTCCGAGATTGTAAAGGGTGTCGGGATAAAAGTCACGGCCAGGATCGCCAGCACCACCCAGCCGAGGATTTTTCTTTTCCGGTCGAGCGGCGTGTCGGGATCGACCGGCGGCGGGTGGCGCACGCCGGTAAAAAAAATCAGCAGGGCCCAGACCCACCAGCCGCTCCACAGGCCGGTGATCGCCAGCGTCGCGAGCGCGGCCAGGGTCAGGCGCGCGAGCCAGACCGCCCGCTTGCCGAACATGGCGTAGGTGACGTGGCCGCCGTCGAGCTGCCCCGCCGGCAGCAGGTTCAACGCCGTCACGAAAAGACCGACCCAGCCGGCGGCGCCGATCGGGTGCAGCAGGATATTGACGTCGTCGGGCACGACGCCGAGCGTGAGCTTGCTCAGGAAAGTCAGCAGTAACGAAGAGCCCAGCGAAATGCCGCCCGACGGGTCCGCGGGGCCGATGGTGGAGAGCCGAAAGCCGACGACGACCGCCGGGACCGAGAGGACAAATCCGGCCAGGGGGCCGGCGGCGCCGATGTCGAACAGCGCGCGGCGGTGGGGCATCTGCGACTGCATCTTGATAAAAGCGCCGAAGGTGCCGATGAACGAAGGGCCGGGGATAAAGTAGGGCAGCGTCGCCTCGACGCGGTAATAGCGCGACATCAGATAGTGGCCCATCTCGTGCACCAGCAGGATCGACATCAGCGTGGCCGAGAAGGGCAGCCCGGCGACGAGCTGGCGCGGGTCGGAGATGAAGTCCACGCCCGCCTGCACCGCGCCCGCCACCGTGGTGGTGAAAAAGGTGGCGAGGAACAGGACCGCGTGGAGCCAGAGCTTTCGCCTATGGGTGGTTTCGCCGGTCATGTCAGGCCGCGCGGATGTGGACCGGGTCGCCGATGTCCGCGCCGGAGCGCCGGTCGGCGCGGCCGTTGCAGCAGGCGATCTCCAAAAGCCCCCAGCTGTCGATGAGCGCGGCGTAGTCGTCCGGGGCCGCGCCGGCGTAGCTCTTCGCCAGGCCGCGAATGGTGAGGTCGGCGAGCGTGACGGTGAGCCGCTCGCGCGGCAGGGATTCCAGGTCGCGCTCGCGCACGTTGGTGATCAGGTTGCCGAAGTTGTCGATGTAAATAATCTCGCCCCGGACCTCGCCTTCCGTTTGGACCACTTCCGGCCATTGGAGGCGGGCGTGGTTTTCGAGCGCGGGGCCGAAGCCGGCCGCCGGGACGCCGAGCGACAGATAGGCGGCGGCCGGGGCGAAGACGTCCCGGCCGTGAAAGGTCGCGCTCCTGGGCTTCAGCTGGTAGCTCTCGTTTTTCAACTCGATCACCCGCTCGATCTTTTTCCCCTCGACCGCGAGAGCGAGGACGCCGTTGTCCGGCCCGACGAAAAAATTTCCTTCCGCTTCGATGAGAACCGGCCGCCGCTCCGTCCCGACGCCCGGATCGACCACGGCGACGTGGACCGTCGCGGGCGGGAAATAGGGCGCGGCGTGGGCCAGCGCCAGCGCGGCGCCCCGGATGTCCTGCGGCGCGACGCCGTGGGTCAGATCGACGATCCGCGCCTGGGGGTGGATGCCGAAGATGACGCCCTTCATGATCCCGACGAAGGGATCCTTGTGGCCGAAGTCGGTGGTCAGCGTGATGAGCCTGGTCTCCATCGGGGATTCGCTTCTCACCTTACCCAAAAACCCCGCGAGCGTAAAGCATGGGACGCGGGCAAAAAAAAGTTGCGCCCGCGCGCGGAACGTTCTATAAACTAGCCGATTTATTCTCATTAGGGAGGCGGCGATGAAATTAAGAATGCTGGTCGGATCGGCGGCGCTCCTTTTCGGAGCCTTGGCGGGCGCCGGCTCCTCCCGGGGCGCGCCGGCGGACTGCGCGGCGGATGCCATATCGGCCGGGCCGGTCTGCGTGGACAAATACGAGGCGAGCGTGTGGAGCGTATCGGACCCGGCCAAGACGGCGGCGCTGAAAAAACTGGCCCTGGGGGGGAAGGCGACGGCGGCTCAGCTCATCGCCCTGGGGGCGACGCAGCGCGGCGTCGCCTCGGACGATTATCCCTGCGGCGACAACGGGAACGACTGCAAGGATAAGATTTTCGCCTTCAGCGTTCCCGGGGTAACGCCGTCCTCGTATATCACCTGGTTCCAGGCGCAGCAGGCGGCGGCCAACTCGGGCAAGCGGCTGCTCGGCAACGCGGAATGGCAGATGGCGGCGGCGGGGACGCCGAATGCGGGGTTTTCTCCCGGACTCGGGGATTGCAACACCAACTCCGCCGGGGCGGACCTGACCGGCGCGCGGGCCAACTGCGTTTCCAGCTGGGGCGCCTTCGACATGGTCGGCAACGTCTTCGAGTGGGTGGCGGACTGGGTGCCGCTCTCGACGGATTGCGTCTCGCCGATATACGAGGGCGACGTCAACTGCTTTGCCGGCGCGGATCTTCTGAGCACCGGGTTCGGCGCTCTCGACCGCGGCGGCGACTTTACCTCCAGCACCGGCGCCGGAGTGTTCGCCATCAGCGGCGGCCTTCAGCCGTGGGTGTCGAACCGCTTCGTCGGCTTTCGCTGCGGCCGTTAGCGCCGCACGCTCCCGCTACGGCGCGCCGCGCCAGCCGCGGAGCGGGCACTCGCCGCAGCGCGGCGTGCTCCGGCAGTAGCGGTTGCCGAGGCGGACGAACATGGCGTGGTATTGATTGTACAGCGCCGCGTCGCGCGGCAGGCGGTCGGTGAAAAGCGCCTGGAACTCGTCGTAGCTTTTATCCATGGACAGCACGCCGTGGCGCGCGAGGATTCGCTTGGTGTAGGCGTCGATCACGAAGACCGGCTTGGCCGCCGCGTAGAGGAGGATCGAGTCGGCGGTCTCCGGGCCGACGCCGTTGACCGCCAATAATTCGGCGCGGAGCGAGGCTATATTATTTTGCCGGAACATTTTTTTCAGGCTGCCGCCGTAGCGCCGGCCGACGAACGAAGTGAAGTTTTTGAGCCGGCGCGCCTTGACGTTGAAGTAGCCGGCGGACTTGATCAGCCGGGCCAATTTCCGGTGCGGCATGCGGTTCAGCGCGCCGACGCTCAACGCCCGCGCGGCTTTGAGCCGCCGGATCGCCTTCTCGACGTTGGTCCAGGCGGTGTTTTGCGTCAGGATCGCGCCGACGGAGATCTCCACCGGTGTGTCGCCCGGCCACCAGCGGAGGTCGCCCGTGTGGCGGTACATGCGGCGGTAGAGCCGCATCAACTCGGGGCGGGAGAGGGTCATCTTATTTCTCCCTAGGGCGGTAGGGTTCCAGACCAAGATTCCTTGCCTCTTCGTTTATTAAACGCATGAAGTTAGGAACCTCCGTGAACGGATCCTTGGAAATTTCATATGGATTTAGTTCTCTGTAATTCAACAGCCGTTCTGTCCCGGCTTTGACACGTGGAAGCTCAACTTCGCTTCCCGCTCCTTCGAATACTTCCTCGTCAGAGGCTCTAGGCGTAGTTTGTCCAAAACGTGGGAAGGATCCGTACCCCGGAAGAAAAATCTTAAATGTCGGTCGAAGCGTCATCGAAGGAGCACTACCTTCAATATCTTCGGCGTTGATAACGAACTCGCCATTTTTATCGGTTAAAGCCTCGCGGGCTTTATAAAGGACGGTATTCATTTGAATGATCATAGGTATCTGGTGGTACCAAACCGCAACTACCACGACCCCCGCGAGGGG
>DASWFA010000296.1:0-3833 GCA_036394475.1 Binatia bacterium | reverse complement strand
CGCCGAGGATTTCGAGCGCTTCTGGAAGACGGCGCTGCACGACGGCGTCGTCGCCGGGACGGCGTTTCCGCCCAAGCCGGTAAAATTAAGACCCGTTGCGAGTTTCGAGCCTCAAATTGCAAGCTCTGCGGAGGCCGGTTCGGAAACTCAAAATTCAAAATTAAAAACTCAAAATTCGCTGGAGATTATCTTCCGCCCCGATCCGACGATTTTCGACGGCCGCTTCGCCAACAACGGCTGGCTGCAGGAATTGCCCAAGCCGCTCACCAAGCTCACCTGGGACAACGCGGTGCTCCTGAGCCCGGCGACCGCCGGGCGCCTGGGCATTTCCTATCGGGTCGGCGCGCGCGGCGGCGAGCACGGGCGGATCTTCGCGGACGTGGCCGAGCTCGACTACGCCGGCCGGACGCTCAGGATGCCGGTCTGGATCGCGCCGGGACACGCGGACGACTGCGCCACGGTCCACTTCGGCTACGGGCGGACGCGCGCGGGGAGGGTGGGGACGGGCGCGGGGTTCAACGCCTACGCGATCCGCACCTCCGGCGCGCCCTGGCACGGCGCCGGGTTGACGCTCAAAAAAACCGGCGCGCGCCATACGCTCGCCTGCACGCAGTTCCACCACAACATGGAAGGGCGCGACCTCGTCCGCGCCGCACCGCTGGAGGAGTACAAAAAACATCCGGACATACAACCCTCCTTGGGGCGCGAAAGAGAGCGCGCTCCGGCGCCGTCGCTGTACCCGCCTTTCAAGTACGAGGGCTACGCCTGGGGCATGGTCATCGACACGAGCGCCTGCATCGGCTGCAACGCCTGCGTGGTCGCCTGCCAGGCGGAGAACAACATCCCCGTCGTCGGCAAGGAGGAGGTTACGCGCGGGCGCGAGATGCACTGGCTCCGCATCGACCGCTACTACGAAGGGGCGCCGGACAACCCGGCGACCTTGCACCAGCCGGTGCCGTGCATGCACTGCGAGAACGCCCCCTGCGAGCCGGTCTGCCCGGTCGCCGCGACCACGCACAGCCACGAGGGGCTGAACGAGATGACCTACAACCGGTGCGTCGGCACGCGCTACTGCTCGAACAACTGCCCCTATAAAGTCCGGCGCTTCAATTTTTTCCAGTATTCGGACTTCGAGACGCCGAGCCTGAAGCTCGGGAGAAACCCCGAGGTGACCGTCAGAAGCCGCGGCGTGATGGAAAAATGCACCTACTGCGTGCAGCGGATCAACGCCGCGCGCATCCGGGCCGAGAAGGAAGACCGCCGGGTGCGCGACGGCGAGGTCGTGACCGCCTGCCAGGGGGCGTGCCCGACCCAGGCGATCGTCTTCGGCGATTTGAACGACCGCGGGAGCCGGGTGGCCGGGCTCAAGGCGGAGCCGGCGAACTACAGCCTGCTCGAAGAGCTCAACACGCGGCCGCGGACGACCTATTTGCCGACGATAAAAAATCCCAATCCGGAACTCACGAAGACGTAATGTTTAATTTTAAACGTTGAATTTTGAATTCAAAACTCAAAGCTAAAAATTCAAAACTATCTTTTGGAATATGGCGGAAGAGCCGAAACCCTACAGCGAATTGTCCGAAGCTCCCGTGATCGAGCCCGGCCACACCTTCGCCACGATCACCGACAAGATCAGCGCGATCGTGCTGACGCGCCCGGCGCCGCGCGTCTGGTACTTGGGCTTCGGAATCTCGCTCGTCCTGGTGATGCTGCTGTTCTACGCGATCGCCGCCGTGCTCGTCACCGGCGTCGGCCTGTTCGGCATCATGATCCCGGTGGCCTGGGGGTTCGACATCGTCAACTTCGTCTGGTGGATCGGCATCGGCCACGCCGGCACGCTGATCTCCGCCATCCTGCTGCTGCTGCGCCAGAAATGGCGCCAGTCGATCAACCGCTTCGCCGAGGCGATGACGCTGTTCGCGGTCGCGTGCGCCGGCCTGTTTCCGCTGCTCCACCTCGGGCGGCCGTGGTTTTTTTACTGGCTGGTGCCCTATCCGAGCACGATGGACATCCAGCCGCAGTTCCGCAGCCCGCTCGTGTGGGACGTGTTCGCCGTCTCGACCTATTTCACGGTCTCGCTGCTCTTCTGGTTTTTGGGGCTGATCCCGGACCTCGCCACGCTGCGCGACCGCTCGCGGCAGCGCTTTTCCCGCTTTGTCTACGGCATGCTCGCGATGGGCTGGCGCGGCTCGGCGATCCACTGGCACCGCTACGAGACGGCGTACCTCCTGCTCGCCGGGCTGGCGACGCCGCTCGTGGTCTCGGTCCATACGGTCGTGAGCTTCGATTTCGCCGTGGCGCTCGTCCCCGGCTGGCACTCGACGATCTTCCCGCCCTACTTCGTCGCGGGCGCCATCTACTCCGGCTTCGCCATGGTGCTCACGCTGGCGATTCCGCTGCGCCGGGTCTACGGCCTGGAGGATTTCATCACGCTCAGGCACCTGAAGAACATGGGCGAGGTGATGCTCGCCACCGGGCTCATCGTCGCGTACGGCTATCTGATGGAGGCCTTCATGTCGTGGTACAGCGGCAATCCGTACGAGCGCTACATGATGCTGAACCGGATGTTCGGCTCCTATGGATTCATGTTCTGGCTGCTCATGCTGTTCAACGTGGCGCTGCCGCAGGCGCTGTGGCTCGCGCGCGTGAGGACCAGCCCCCTGTGGCTTTTCGTCATCGCGATTTGCGTCAACATCGGCATGTGGCTCGAGCGCTATGTGATCGTGGGCGTCAGCCTGTCGCGCGATTTCATGCCTTCGGCCTGGGGCAGGTATTCCGCGACGGTATGGGACTACTCCGTTTTCGTCGGCACGATCGGCCTCTTTCTCTTCTTGATCTTCATCTTCGTCCGCCTGCTGCCGATGATCTCGATCTTCGAGATGCGCGAGCTGCTGCACGACGAACAGGAAAAGTGAAGCCTAAAATGAAAAACGCGCCGGAGAGATCCTTCACTTCGTTCAGGATGACCTCCTTGTCTTTTGTCATTCTGAGCCCCTCGGCTGCGCACGCTGCGCCCGGGATAAACTTCGCGAAAGAGTCTCTCCGTGCTTTTATGATTCGTCTTTGTGTTTATGGCGCATAAACCTGTCATTTACGGCCTGATGGCGGAGTTCCCCACGCCGGAGGCGCTGCTCGAGGCGGCGCGGCGCGCCTACGCGGAAGGCTACCGGCGCATGGACGCCTACAGCCCGTTCCCGGTCGAAGGACTCGCCGAGGCGATCGGCTTCCGTAAAAACCTGCTGCCGCTGATCGTTCTGATCGGCGGCGTCGTCGGCGCGGCCGGCGGCTTTTATCTCCAGTACTGGGTCCACGTCATCGACTATCCGCTCAATATCGGCGGCCGGCCGCTCAACAGCTGGCCCGCGTTTATTCCGGTGACCTTCGAGCTGACGATTCTCGCGGCCGCGCTTTCCGCGGTGCTCGGTTTGCTGGCGCTGAACCGCCTGCCGATGCCTTACCATCCGGTTTTCAACGTCGAGCGCTTCGAGCTCGCGAGCAGAAACCGCTTCTTCCTCTGCATCGAATCGGCGGACGCGCGGTTCGATCCGGAAGCGACGCGCCGCTTCCTGGAGGGCACGGCGGCCCAGGGAGTGTACGAGGTGGAGCCTTGAAAAGGCAGTAGGCGATAGGCCGTAGGCGGTAGGAAACAAAGAGGAGCGGGAATTGGGAGTTAAACATTTGATCGTGGGCGCGTGCGCGCTGCTGCTGGCCTCGTGCCAGCAGCAGATGGCCGATCAGCCGCGCTCCAAGCCGCTCGCCAAGAGCGAGTTTTTCGGCGACGACCGCTCGGCCCGTCCGCCCGTGGAGGGAACGGTCCCACGCGGCGGCCCGCC
>DASWFA010000295.1:0-2630 GCA_036394475.1 Binatia bacterium | reverse complement strand
CGACTGCGAATCGCTCCGGAGCCTGCCGGAGACGGAAGACTGGACGTTTCCCCAGCCGCCGCATTTGAGCCACGTCAAGGGGCTGGCGCTCTCGCCCGCGGACCCCGCGGTCATCTTCGGCGCCATCGAAGAGGGCTGGCTCATCCGCAGCCGGGACGGCGGAAAAAGCTGGCAGAACCTCAAGCAGGGCACCGAGTTCGACTCCCACTCGGTCGCGGTCATGCCCGACGATCCTCAAACGGTCATCGCCACCTCGGGCAAATCGTTCTACAAGAGCCGCGACGGCGGCGACCACTTCGCCAAATCGGCCGCCGGCCTCGACCGCCGCTACATGGCGCAGGCGGCGTTTCATCCGGCGCGGCCGGAGCTGTTTTTTACCGCGGCGGCCGCGGTGCCGCCGCCCTTCTGGCGCCGCCCGGAGGGCGCCGACACCGCCTTTTACCGGAGCGAAAATCGCGGCGACTCCTGGGAGCGGCTTTCCGGCGGCCTGCCGGACTATTTCAAAGCCGCGCCGCGCGCGGTCGCCGGCGACCCCGAAGAGCCGAACTCTTTTCTCTTCGGCATGAACGACGGCAGCCTCTGGACGACCGAAGACGCGGGCGAGTCGTTCCGGCGCGTCGCCGCCGGCATGCCGCAGGTGATGAGCATCCGGGTCGCCTACCGCTGATGCTATCCGGCTTGGAATTCGGGCTGCTGCTGCACACGCGCCATCTGATCCGCGGCGACCGCGGCGCGTCCGGCCGGACGGAGCTGGACGCATTCTGGGCGACGGCCGAACGGGCGGAGACGGACGGCTACGACCATCTATGGACCGGCGACAGTCCGCGCATCTCTCAGTTGGACCGGGCGCACGCCGACTGCCTCACGATCATGGCCGGACTCGCCGCCAGGACGGGTAAAATCCGCATCGGCGCGGTGCCGCTGATCGCCGCGCTGAGAAACCCGGTGCTCCTGGCGCACTCGCTCGCGACCCTCGACGTCATCTCCGACGGCCGGCTGCTCGTCGGCGTCAGCGCCGCGCCGCAGTACAAATACGCCGAGCGGGAGTTTGCGGCCTGCGGCGTGCCTTTCGCCGAGAGAGCGGGGCGGCTCGAGGAGTCGATCGGGGTCATGCGCCGCCTGTGGACGGAAGAGAGTTTTTCGTTCCAGGGAAAATACTATTCCTGGCCGGAGATCGGCATCCAGCCCCGGCCGGCGCGGCAATCGATCCCGATCTGGATCGCCGCCGGCGACAACGAAAACGCCCTCCGGCGCGCGGCGCTCCTCGGCGACGGCTGGTTTACCGTGGCGCCGACATTGGAGACCTATCTCGCGCGGCGGCAAAAGATCGATCGCTTCGCGCGCGCCGCCGGCCGCGACCTCGGAAATTTCTCCTCGGCGCTGTTCGCGACGTTTCATCTGAGCGCCGGTGCGGGCGCTGAAGAAGAAGGCTGGACCCTGGCGGAGCGCTACTTCCGCCAGCCGCGGGCGCAGCTCAAGCATTTGAGCCCGTTTTTCGGCACGCCGGAGGACTCGGCTAAAAAGCTGCAAGGCTACGTGGACGCCGGGTTGACCGCGGTCGTCGCGCGCTTCGTCGCGGCGGATGTTGCAGGACAGACGCGAATGTTGTTAAACGAAGTGAAGCCGCGGCTAAAAATGCCGGTCAGGGGCTGAGTGGGGGCGATGCGGAGTCCGCCCGGCGGACCTCTCCGGCCGAGGGCAATGGGGCGGTGCTTCGAGGCGGACATTCAAGCTGCCGCTGTGAGCGGCTGTCGAAAATTCAATGCAATATAGCGCCAAGCACCCCATACGTCTTCGCAACTGCACGTTCCCGCGCCCTCGGCCGATCCAGGCCCGCCGCTCGGACTCGAGTGCTGCGCTGTGAATGATGCGGCCGGGGTTTTTTGCGCGCGTAATTTTTAAAGGAGGAAAATATGGAGGCTCCCGCCGACACCACCTGGAAAGGCTTTTCCCTCGCCGAGCGCGACCGCCGCTGGGAGGCGGTCAGAAAGCACGCCGCCCAGGCCGGCTTCGACTGCATCCTCGTGCCGCTCTGCGTCGACGGGCGCAACCAGCACCTCTCGCTCGAGCAGGCGCGCGGCATGCGCTCGGACTGCCGCTATCTGACGCTCTTGGAAAACGCCGCGGTCATCCTGCCGACCGACGGGCGGAAGCCGATCGTCGTGAGCGACCTGGAAGGCAACGAGTGGATTCCCGAGCCGCGGCCGGTCGAGGCATCCACTAACGGCACTTGGGGCGCGGCGATGGCCCGGGCGCTCACGGAATGCGGCATGGAGCGCGCGCGCATCGGCGTCACCGGCCTCGAGCGCGGCAAGATGGTGCACGGGCGCGCCTACGCGGGCGTGGTCAACCATACCTCCTACGCCGAGCTCTTGCGGCGGCTCCCCAACGCGAAGTTCGAAAACGACAACGACGTGGTCGCTTTCGCGCGCTACGTCAAAAGCGGCGAGGAAATCGACTGTCTGCGGCGCGGCGCCGAGATCGCCGCGGCGGGCATCGAGGAGATGGGCCGCGTCGCGCGCCCCGGCGTCGCCGACTCGCATCTCTATACGTGCGTGATGCGGCGCATGCTGGAGCTCGGCAGCGGCTACTATCCGCTCGCGCTCTACACCGGCCCGATGGACGCGGCG
>DASWFA010000294.1:0-3234 GCA_036394475.1 Binatia bacterium | reverse complement strand
GACGCGCCCGCTAAAGACGATGCGCGAATACGTGGAGGTGCTGCGCAAATATTTAAGCGGCGAGACGGTGGAGTTTCACGGCGAGGTTCTCACCGTCCAGGGCGCCCGCATGGGCTTTACGCCCTCGGCCGAGATACCCATCTACATGACCGCGGTGAAAAGCGGGATGCTCCGCCTCGCCGGCGAGATCGCCGACGGGGCGCTGCTCTCGGCGGGGTGCGCCCCCGGCTACATCGCCCGCTCGGCGGGGGAAATCAAAGCCGGCGCGAGCGCGGGCCAAGCGTCCCGCCGGGCGGAGGTCGCGGGCTTCATCACCACGGCGGTTTCGGAAAACGCCCGCGAGGCGATCGAAGCGAGCAAGACGTTCCTCGCCTATATTTTTCGCAACCGGCACCACGCGGAGAATATCCGCTCCGGCGGCGGCCAGGTCGATCAAGAAGGACTGGCGGCGGCGATCGGCCGGCGCGATTGGGAGGGGGCCAAGAAGTTCATCAGCGACGAGGTCGCCCACGCGCATTCCATTTCCGGCACGCCGGCCGAGTGCGCCAGGCGCATCGGGGAGTTCGTCAACGCCGGGCTCGACCTGCCGATCCTGCTGCCGATGGGGGACCAGGAAGCCAGGAAGCGGGTGGTTGAACTGGCGCGGCGCCTATACTAAAGTCCAAACCGGCAAGCCCGATCCAATGGAGGGGTTCTCATGAAGATGCGTGAAAACGGGGCGATTCTTGTCCAAGGCATGGTGACGCTCGGCGCGGTCCTTTGTCTGACGGCGGCCGCCGGGGCGCAGGCCGTCAACGTCGACGCGGCGAAGAAGGAAGGCAAGGTCGTCGTGTACGGCGCGCAGGTGCCCCAGGCGATGGAAGGGCTGGACAAGGGCTTCGAGAAAAAATACGGCATCAAAGTGGAATACTGGCGCGGCTCGTCCACCCAGGTGGCGGAGCGCGCGCTGAGCGAGTTCCGCGCCGGCAAGCCCGGCTACGACGTCGTCGAGGGCAACCGGGGCGTTCAGCTCATCATGCGCGACGAGGGGCTATTCGCCAAGTACGTTCCGCCGTCGGCTGACAAGTTCCCGGCGCAGTTCAAGGAAAAGGACGGCATGATCACGCCCTGGCGCGCGCTGCCGATCAGCATTCTCTACAACACCGACATGGTGAAGCCGAACGAGGCGCCGAAGACGCTCGACGACCTGTTGAGCCCCAAGTGGACCGGCAAGATCAGCATGCCGGACCCGACGCGCCACACGACCACGGCGCAGTTCCTGTGGAACCTCTCCAAATTCAAGGGCGACAAGTGGCTCGACTACGTGAAGGCCCTGGCCAAGCAGAAGCCGATTCTCGTCGAGTCGCTGGCGCCGGTGACGACCACGATCATCAAGGGCGAGGCGCCGGTCGGCATCACCTACATCAAGTACGTGAAGCAGTACAAAGGCCCGGTGCACTACGTGCTGATGGATAAATACCTGACCGATCCCAACTACATGAGCCTCAGCTCCAAGACGACGCGGCCCAACGCCGCCAAGCTGTATATCGACTACGTTTGCTCGGCCGACGGGCAGAAGGCCGCCGCCGAGGAAGGGGAGTTCCCGATGCTCCCCGGCATCGTGCCGCCGATCAAGGACGCCGAGAAGGTGGTGCCCGGCATGGTCTTCATGGACAACCCGTCGGAGGAGGAGTTCAACAAGCTCATGAGCGGGACGTTCCGGCAGATCTTTTTCGGGCAGTAAGATCAGCTCATTTTTAGCGCTCGAAAGTCGATTTACGAAGGTGTTCGAAATTCTTTTCTTCGCCGGACGGCGCGAAGACCGGCCGTTCGCCCTTCGACTAAGCTCAGGACGAACGGCCAAGTTGTTAGTAGGCTACCTGCTTTCCTCCGTTCGTGGTGAGCTTGTCGAGCCATGAACGGCACGACGACTTTAATCCGCGTGTTCGACCGGCCGATGCGGGCGGTGCGCCAGGACCCGAACGTGGCGATCCTCGCCGCGGTCGGCGTCGTGATCGCCTATCTGGCGCTGTCGCCGACGCTCATGCTGTTTTACGGCAGCTTTTTGAGCAAGCCGCTGGGCGTGCCGGGCAGCTTCACGCTCAGCCATTATATCCGCGCCTACACCGATCCGCTGACCTACCGGCTGCTGCTCAATTCGTTCCTCTTCGCCGCCGGGTCGTCCGTCCTGGCCACCGCGCTCGCGGCCGTCGTCGCCTGGATCACGGTGCGCACCAACGCGCCGTTCCGAAAGGTCTTCGAGCTCACCGCGATCGTCCCCAATATTTTTCCGCCGGTGATGCTGGCGGTCGCCTGGGGCGCGCTCTTGAGCCCGCGCACGGGCCTGCTCAACCGCCTGGCGATGCAGCTCTTCGGGCTGGACGACGCGCCGCTCAATATCTACTCGATGTGGGGGATGATCTTCGTCGAAGGGCTGATCACGACGCCGCTCGCGTTCCTGATCGTCTCCGCGTCGCTCTACTCCATGGACCCCTCGCTGGAGGAGTCGGCGCGCGTGGCCGGCTCGAGCAACTTCCAGATCGCCCGGCGCATCACGCTGCCGATCGTGCGGCCGGCGCTGCTCGCGTCGCTCACGCTCAACTTCGTGCGCGCGATCGAGAGCTTCGACACGCCCGCGATCATCGCGCTGCCGGCGCGGATCGAGGTCTTCACGACCAAGATTTACCGCGAGGCGATCGGCGCTTTTCCGCCGAACCAGAACATCGCGGCGACCTACGCCGTCTCGCTGCTCGTGATCAGCATGGTCTTCGTTTATCTCTACCGGCGCCTGACCTCGCGGTCCGAGCGCTACGTGACGGTCACCGGGCGGGGCTACCGGCCGACGATCATCGATCTCGGGAAATGGCGCTATCTGGCCTCGGGGATCGCGGCGCTCATCCTGCTCCTCATCGTCGTGCTCCCTTTCATCGTTCTCGTCTACGTCTCTTTCGTGAGCTACCTGCACGTGCCGGGGAAAAAGACCTGGGACCTGCTGACGCTCGACCACTACCGCGCGAATCTCAGCGCCGGCCGCACCTACCGGGCGCTCGAAAACAGCCTGCTGCTCGCCGTCGGCGGGGCGACGCTGTGCATGCTGCTGGCTTCGGTCACCGCCTACCTCACGACCAAGACCAAGACGGCGGGGAGATCGCTGATCGAGGCGCTCACGTTCATCCCCTGGGCTTTTCCCGGCACGGCGCTCGCCATCGGGCTTCTGTGGACCTACGTCTATATACCGCTCCCGATTTACGGTAC
>DASWFA010000293.1:0-2587 GCA_036394475.1 Binatia bacterium | reverse complement strand
TCCTGCTCTCCGGCTGCGACAAGCTGTTCAACCGCCTGCAGGAGAACAAAAAGTTTCTCTCGGTCCTGGAGTCCGCCGAGTGGTTGAACCAGAGGCTCCTGCGACTGCTCGGCGGGAAAAACCGACTGGCAAAAGAATTCGGCGAAAACGAGATCTCGATCTATTTCAAGCCCAACGGCAACCCGCCGCCGTTTACGATCGCCTACACGACCGACGCCGCCGCCGGCTGGCCCGGCTGGCGGCTGGAAGTCGCCGGGCTCGTGCGGCGGCCCGCGCTGCTCGCGCTGGAAGAGATCAGGGCGCTGCCGGCGCGCTCTCAGATCACGCGCCACGACTGCGTCGAGGGCTGGAGCGCGATCGCGAAGTGGAAGGGCGTCCCGCTCGCCGAAATCGTGAAGCGGGTCGAGCCGCGGCCCGAGGCGCGCTACGCGGTTTTTTACTGCATGGACGGCGACGACGAGGGCAACCTGTTTTACGAGAGCATCGATATGCGCGACGCGGCCCACCCGCAGACCATCCTCGCCTACGAGATGAACGGCCGGCCGCTCGCGGTCGAGCACGGCGCGCCGCTCCGCTTGCGGGTCGAAACCCAGCTCGGCTACAAGATGGCCAAGTACATCCGGCGGATCGAGTTCGTCGACGGCTTCGAAAAAATCGGCGGGGGAAAAGGCGGCTACTGGGAAGACCGGGGGTACGAATGGTACGCGGGGATATGACTCTGTCCGGCAGGAAGCCCGCGAGGCCGTCCGGCCGTCTTTTGACCGTCGCCTTTTTTCTGCTGCTCGCCCTGCCCGGCGCCGCGCTCGGCCAGGCCGACGAGCGGCTGCGTTCTCTCGCCGGGAAAGAAAGCCCGGCCCTGCTGGAGACCCTGAAGGAGCTGGTGTCGATCGAATCCGGCAGCCGCGACCTCGAGGGGCTCGACAGGCTCGCGGGCGTCGTCGCCCGCCGGCTGCAGGACCTGGGCGGCCGGGTCGAGACGATCGAGCCCGGCGAAGCGTACCGCATGGAGGACACGCCGGAAAAGATCGGCAAGATGGTGCGCGCGACGTTCACCGGCGCGGGCCGGAAAAAAATCCTGCTCATCGCCCACATGGACACCGTCTACCGGCGCGGCATGATCGCCGAGCAGCCGTTCCGCGTGGCGGGAGAGCGCGCCTACGGCCTCGGCATCGCCGACGACAAGCAGGGCATCGCCGTCATTCTGCACGCGCTCGCGCTGCTGAAGGTTATGAATTTTAATGACTACGGCGCGCTTACCGTGCTCGTCAACGGCGACGAGGAATTGAGCTCGCCGGCCTCGCGCGCCTTGCTGACGCAGCTCGGCGCCGAGCACGACGCCGTCCTCTCCTTCGAATGCTCGTTTGTCGAGGCGGACAAGGTGGCGCTGGCGACCAGCGGCATCGGCTCCGTCACGCTGACGGTGCGCGGCCGGGCGTCGCACTCGGGCATGGCGCCCGAGGCGGGCGTCAACGCGCTCTACGAGCTGGCGCATCAGATTTTGCAGACGCGGGACCTTTCCAATCCCGCGACCGGCCTCAAAGTGAACTGGACGCTGGCCGACGCCGGCGCCGCGCGCAACGTGATTCCGCCCGCCGCCCGGGCGATCGCCGACGTGCGCGTGCTGCGCCTGGCCGACTACGACGAGATCGAGAAAAAATTGGTCGAGCGCGTCAAGAATAAGCTGCTGCCCGAGGCCGCGGTCGAGATGAAGTTCGAGCGCCGCCGGCCGCCGCTGGAGGCGACGGCGGCTTCGCGCGCGCTCGCCGCGCATGCGCGGACCATCTATCGCGAGCTGGGGCGGGATCTCCTCGTGGACGACGCGCCGGAGGGCGGCGGCACCGACGCCGCGTTCGCCGCGCTCGCCACCCAAGCGCCGGTCCTCGAGCGCCTGGGCCTGCAGGGTTACGGCTCCCACACGGCCGAGGACGAATACGTGCTGATCGATTCGATCGAGCCGCGCCTCTATCTGCTGGCGCGCCTGATCATGGACCTCGCGCGGGAAAAAATTCGCTAGGCGGCTTCCTCGCGGTAGAAGTCGAGCGCTTCCATCAGCGGGCGGTCGTTCATGGAAAAAAGCACCGCCTCCTCGCGCGCGTCGTTGCCGTGGCGGTGCGGCGTCCAGAGCGGCACGGTGAACGAGTCGCCTTTTTTCCACTCGAACCGCTTAGCGCCGACGACGGTGTAGCCTTTGCCTTTGAACGCGTGGTAGATCGCGGTGCTCGTGTGGCGGTGCGATTTCGTCGTCTCGCCCGGACGGAGCATCTGGATCTCGCAGGAAAAGGTCGGCAGCGTGGGGCCGCCGGTGAGCGGATTGACGTAGCGGAGCAGCAAGCCGTCGTAGGGATCGCCGGGATTCTCCCCCAGGGCCTTGAACGTTTTTTCCGTGTCTTCCCAGCGGTAGCGGAACGGCGGCGGCTGGCGGCGCTTTGGATCGACCCACGCCGGACGCGCCGGGCCGAGCTCGTATTGGGAAAAGTCCGCCGGCCGGGTGACCGGCTGCTGCTCCGGGCCCAGGATCTCGGCGAAGCCGATCTCCAGCAGACCCATCAGAGGCGCCTCGATGCCGTCGAGCCAGACGATCGGCTCG
>DASWFA010000292.1:0-6832 GCA_036394475.1 Binatia bacterium | reverse complement strand
CCGGTCCACGGCCAGAATATTCTGGATCAGGTCGTTGGTTCCGATGCTCAAAAAATCGACCTCGCGCACCAGCCGGGAAACCAGCTGCACGACCGAAGGGACCTCGACCATGATTCCGAGCTCCATCTGGCGGTCGAAGGGCGCGCCTTCGCGGCTCAATTCCTCCTTGACCTCCGAGAGGATCTCCTTGACCCGGAGGATCTCCTCCAGGCTGGTGACCATCGGGATCAAAAGCCGCACCCGGCCGTAGGCGCCGGCGCGCAGAATCGCCCTGAGCTGGGTCTTTAAAATTTCCGGCATTTCGAGGGACACGCGAATGGACCGCCAGCCGAGAAACGGGTTCTGCTCCGCCGCGCCCCGGCGCACGTAGGCGGGATACTTGTCGGCGCCGATGTCGAGCGTGCGGATCGTCACGGGCCGGCCGCCCATGCCTTCCACGACGCGCCGGTAGAGCGCGAACTGCTCCTCCTCGCTGGGAAAATCGCGGTGCGTGAGAAAATGGATCTCGGTGCGGTAGAGGCCGACCCCCTGGCCGCCGTGCAGGTGGGCGAAGGCGATGTCGCTCAGCAGCCCGATGTTGGCGTACAGCGAGACCCGGTGGCCGTCCCCCGTTTCCGCCGGCAGGTCGCGCAGCCCGGCGAGCTCCTTGTTGAGGGCGAGATATTCCCGCTCCAGACGGTCGTACTCGCGCACCACCTCGTGGCTCGGGTTGATGTAAACCACGCCCGAGTTGCCGTCGACGATCAGCGAGTCGCCCTGCCGGACGTTGTCGAGCAGCCCTTCGACCGCGACCACGCTCGGGATCTCGAAGGACTTCGCCAGGATCGAGGCGTGCGAGGTGACGCCGCCGGTGGCGAGCACGATGCCCTTGAAATGGTCGCCTTCGATGAGCGTCAAATCGGCCGGCGAAAAATCCTCTGCGACCAGGATCGCGTTCTGCGGCAGGTCGAGCTTTTCCTCGTTGGTGCCGGAGAGGTTCTCGAGCAGCCGCTGGGCGACGTCCTTCACGTCGGCCGCCCGCTCGCGGAGATAGTCGTCCTCGATGCGGGTAAACGAGGTCAGGTGCTCCTCGAAGACGCTGCTGACGGCGTACTCGGCGGTGAAACGCTCCTTCTTGATCCGGCCTTCGATCTGCTCGATCAGCACCGGGTCGCCGAGGATGAGCCGGTGCACGTCGAAGACCGCCCCCTCTTCCTTGGAGATCAGCGCGCTCATGCGCTGCTTTAAAATCTGAATCTGCTCGATGCCGCGCTCGACCGCGGCGCGGAATCTTTCGATCTCCCGTTTGGGGCTTTTCGCCTTTTCTTTCTTGACCGAGCGCAGATCCATGCGCGCCTTCAAGACGAACGCCGGGCCGCGGCCGAAGCCCGGCGCCACCGACAGGCCGGCGAGCCGGCCGCGCCATTTCTGCGCCGCCCCCCGGACCGCGGTCTCGCGCCGCCGGCCTTCGTAGGAGCGGAGTTTCCGGAGCGCGACGGTCAGCCGCTTTTGGTATTCTTTGCCTTCGCGCTCCTTGTCCTTCAGCGTATCGAGCAGGCGCGCCTGGATGATGATGCCCGACACCTGGGACGAAATGGCGCTCAACAGGCGGATCTCGTCGCGCGAAAACTCGCGCCGGCGCGAGGTCTGGACCACGAGCACGCCGAGCGGCATCCGCTGCTCGATCAGCGGGACGCCGAGGAAGGAGTGGAAGCGCTCCTCGCCGGTCTCGGGAAAATATTTGTAGCGCGGGTGGGCCTGCGCGTCGACGACCACGACCGGGCTCATGCGCTCGATGACGAGGCCGGTGAGGCCCTCGCCGATGCCCATCGAAACCTTGCCGACCGATTCGTCGTCGAGACCCATGGTGGCCCACAGCGTGAGGCGGTTTTTCTTGGGCTCGAGAATGTAGAGCGAGCAGACTTCCGTCTCCATGCGCTCGGCGACGATGGCGACCAGGCGGTTGAGCGTCTCGCGCAGATCGTGCGAGTGGCTGATGAGCGTGCTGATGTCCTCGAGGATCGTCAGACCGGGCATCGCCTGGCCGCGGGTGGTTTTCGCTTTCGCCATGGCAATCAAACATCTAAGCGGATTCGGCGGAAAAATACAATTGTCGGGCGGCGCGGGGGGAGCGCTAGAGCTGCGCCCGTCTCGGCGCGGTTCGGCGGGACGATGCTACGGGGCGCGGGGCGAAATAACCGGGGATTTCACGGCCGCAGGGACAGCGGCCTTCGACGAGGCGGTCGTCGAGAATCTCGTGCCACGAGCGGCGGATGACCGCGCCGCCGCAGCCGGGGCAATAGGTCGTCTGCCCTTCGTCGTCGGAGACGTTGCCGACGTAGCAGTAGCGGACGCCCATCGAGCGGGCGATCTCTCTTGCGCGCGTGAGCGTGGCGGCGGGCGTGCGGGGCTTGTCGGTCATCTTGAAATCGGGATGAAACGCGGTGAAGTGCAGCGGCACGGCGTCGCCCAGGTTTTCCAGCACCCAGCCGGCGAGCCGCCGGGTCTCCTCCGGGTCGTCGTTCTCTCCGGGGATCATGAGATTGGTGATCTCGAACCAGATACCGGTCTCGCGCTTGAGCCACCGGAGCGTGTCGAGCACCGGATCGAGGTGCGAGAAAGTGAGCTTCTGGTAAAACCGCTCGGTGAACGCCTTCAAGTCCACGTTGGCGGCGTCGATGTAGCGAAAGACCTCGGGGCGCGCCTCGGGCGTGATATATCCGGCGGTCACCATCACGCTTTTCAGGCCGCGCTCGCGCGCGCGGCGCGAGACGTCGATCGCGAACTCGCCCCAGATCACCGGATCGTTGTAGGTGAACGCGATGCTCGGAACGTTCTCGGCGAGCGCCAGCTCAACGACCCGCTCCGGCGTCGCGGCGCGGCTCCCGGCGTCGTCGAGCCGGGCCTTGCTGATGCTCCAGTTCTGGCAGAAGCGGCAGCCGAGGTTGCAGCCCGCCGTGCCGAAGCTCAGCACGCCGGTGCCGGGCAGGAAATGGTTGAGCGGCTTTTTCTCGATCGGGTCGACGGCGAAGCCGGTCGATTTGCCGTAGCCGAGCGAATAGAGCCGGCCGCCGATATTCTTCCGGATGTAGCAGAAGCCGGTCTGGCCCTCGCCCATCCGGCAGTAGCGCGGGCAGAGCGTGCAGAGGATGCGGCCGTCCTCTTCCGTCCGCCACCAGAGCGCTTCCTTCATAGTGAAATCATCCCGCCTTTTGCCGGCTTACGCAAGCAGGGTCCCTATGATATAAACTTTGCCTATGACCGCGGTGAGGGGGCTCAAGGGATTGCGCCACGTCGCGCTCAGGGTGCGCGACCTCGGCCGCTCCAAGGCCTTTTATCAGCGCCGCTTCGGCATGGAGATCGTCTGGGAGCCGGACGCGCAGAACGTCTATCTCTCCTCCGGCGCCGACAACATCGCGCTGCACGAGCTCCCGCCCGGGTCCGCGCCGTCCCAAGGGACGTCGCAGGGGACATCGACGGCGCAGCAGCTCGACCACCTGGGATTCATCGTCGAGAGCGTCGAGCGCGTGCGCGAGCTGGAAGGGGAGTTCCGCGCCGGGGGCGTCGCCATCCTCCACCCCTTTAAAATACACCGCGACGGCAGCGCCTCGTTTTATTGCGCCGACCCCGACGGCATCGTCATCCAGATGCTCTACGAGCCGCGCCTGAGCCCGCAGGACTTGAAATAGCCCTTTTTGTTCTTTAGAAGCTTGCCATGCACAGAAGACTCTTTTTAGCGCTGGCCGCGCTGGCGCTGCTTTATCCGCCCGCCGCCGTCCGGACCGCGGCGCCGCCGGCCGAGAACAAGCCCAAGGCGCCCGCCAAGCCCTTCCAGGTCCCGTTCAAGGTGTTCACGCTGAAAAACGGCCTCAAGGTGATCCTCTCCGAGGACCATGCGGCGCCGACCTACTCGCTCAACGTGACCTACAACGTCGGCTCGCGCAACGAGCCCCGGGGCCTCACCGGCTTCGCCCATCTGTTCGAGCACATGATGTTCCAGGGCTCCGAGAACGTCGGCAAGGGCGAGCACTTCATCCTGATCTCCAACAACGGCGGCCGGATGAACGGCACGACCAACTCCGACCGGACCAACTACTTCCTGACGCTGCCGAAAAATCAGCTCGAGCTCGGCCTGTTCCTCGAGGCCGACCGGATGCGCTCGCTCAACGTCAACCGGCAGAACTTCGACAACCAGCGCCTCACCGTCCAGGAGGAGCGGCGCCAGAGCTACGACAACCGCGCCTACGGGAAGACGAGCGAGGCGATCCTCGATCTCGCGTACGACAACTTCGCCTACAAGCATTCCACCATCGGCTCGATGGGGGACTTGAACCAGGCGACCGTCGCCGACGCGCTCGCGTTCTTCAAGACCTATTACGCGCCGAACAACGCGGTGCTCACGATCGTGGGCGACTTCAAGACCCCGGAGGCGCTCGCCCTGGTCAAAAAACATTTCGAGAAAATCCCGGCGCACGCGGCGCCGCGGGCGGTCGACATGACCGAGCCGGAGCAGAAGGCCGAGCGGCGCAAGACGATCGAAGACGCCTTCGCGCAGACGCCGCGCATCGACATCGTGTATAAGGCTCCGCCGGGCAATACGCCTGACTTCTACGCCCTCGACGTGCTGGGCGACGTGCTGACCTCGGGCGTGTCCTCGCGGCTCTATCAGCTGCTGGTAAAAGACAAAGAAGTGGCCACCGGCGTTTCCGCCGGCCCGGCCGAGCAGCGCGGGCCGGCGCTTTTCTATATCACCGTCTCGGCGCGGCCGGGGCAGGACCTCGCCGCGATCGAAAAGCTCGTCTACGACGAGGTCGAGCGCGTGAAGCGCGAGCCCGTCGCCGCCTGGGAGCTGGAAAAGGTGCGCATGCAGTCGCGCCGCCAGCGCGCGCAGGGCCTCTACAGCACCCAATCGAGGGCCAACCAGTTCGGCCATTACGCGGTCTATTACGGCGACCCGGGGCTGATCAATACCGTCCAGGCCAAGACCGAGCGCGTCGGCGCGGCCGATATCCGGCGCGTCGCCCGCGCCTACCTCAAGGAAAGCAGCCGGACCGTGGTCGTCACGATGCCCAAAGCCGCCGCGGCGCCGACCGAAGCCCCGGCGCGGGAAGTGAAATAAATGAATCACGGCAGGAAAACCTTTACCGCTCTCGGCCTGGCCCTCTTGCTGCTCTCGGCCCACGGTTCCACGTCCGGCCAGGAAAACCTGGCGCCCCCGACGTCCAAAGTCGAGCGCAAGAACAAGGCGCCGGTCTCGAACGAAATCCTCCAGGTCAAGCTCGCCCGGCCGGTCGAGGCGAAGCTCACGAACGGCCTCACCGTGCTGATCCTGGAAGACCACCGCTTTCCCGCGGTGACGGCGGAGTTCCACCTGCGCGGCGCGGGCGCGCTTTTCGAGCCGTCCAACTTGACCGGCCTCGCCGGCGTCACGGCGGAAATGCTGCGCGAAGGGACGGCGACGCGGACGAGCCTGCAGATCGCCGAGGAGATGGACCGGTTGGGGGCCTCGCTCGGCGCCTCCTCGGGCTTCGGCTCGGTCGAGACGTCGTTCGGCGCCTCGGGCTTGAGCGACAACTTCGACCGGTGGTTCGCCGTCGCCGTGGACGTCCTCCTCCATCCGAGCTTTCCCGAGGTCGAGCTCAACCGGCTGAAGCAGCGGATCAAAGTCCAGCTCCGCCAGCAGCGCTCCTCGCCCGGATTCCTCGCCGAGGAGCGCTTCGCCCGCGCGGTCTACGGCGCCCATCCGGCCGCGATCGTCTCCTCGACGCCGGAATCGATCGATAAGCTCGCGCCCGCGATGCTCGAGAGCTGGCATCGGGAGTCTTACGACCCGGAGAAGACGATCCTCGGCATCGCCGGCGACGTGCGCGCCGACGAGCTCGTCCCCAAGCTGGAGAAATGGCTGGGCGGCTGGCCCAAGCGGTCCGCCGCCGCCGCGCCGCCGGCCGATCCGCAGCCGGCCGCGAGCCGGAAGATTTTTCTCGTCGACCGCCCCGACTCCGTGCAGACGACGGTCACGATGGGCAACATCGCGATCGACCGGCGGAGCCCGGACTATATCCCCATGGTGGTGATGAACCAGATGCTCGGCGGCGGCGCCGCGGCGCGGCTGTTCCTCAACCTGCGGGAGGAGAAGGGCTACACCTACGGGGTCTACAGCAGCTTTACCGCGGTGGAGTATCCGGGGCCGTGGCGCGCCGGCGGCAGCATGCGCACGGAAGTGACCGAAGGCGCGCTGACCGAGTTTTTCCGCGAGCTCCGCCGCATCCGCGAGGAGCCGGCGCCCGCTTCGGAGCTCGAGGAGGTCAAGCGGTCGGTGGTGGCGAATTTCGCCCTCGCGCTGGAGCAGCCGTCGCGGATGCTCGGCTTCGCGGTGACGCGGAAAATCTACAATCTTCCCGACGATTACTGGGAGACCTATCCGGCCAAGGCGACGGCGGTCACCGCGGCGGACGTCGAGCGCGTCGCGCGCAAGTATTTGAATCCCGAGACCGCGCAGCTCGTCGCCGTGGGCGACGCGCGGAAGATCCAGCCGGTTCTGGAAAAGTACGGCGCGGTCGAAGTCTACGACAGCGCCGGCAAGGCGATGATCGCGGTGAAGCCCTAGAAGATTCTCGACGGCGACCCGCTACGGTCCTTCCTCGCCCGCAAAAACATCCCACAGACTCTCCGCCGCCGTCTCGCCGCTGTGGATGCAGTCGGAGATGCCGACGCCCCGGTAGGCGTTTCCCGCCAGCGCCAGGCCGGAGAGTTTTTTCACCCGCTCTTCGATGCGCACGACTTTTTCCAGATGGCCGACGCGGTACTGCGCCATCGAGCGCGGGTGGCGATAAATGCGGCACCAGAGCGGCTC
>DASWFA010000291.1:0-4953 GCA_036394475.1 Binatia bacterium | reverse complement strand
GGGGCGGTCTGGACGATGTAACGGTTGGCGTGGTCGAGCGCCGACCAGACCGCCTCCAGCGCGCGGTGGAACTGAAGACTTTCCATCTGATGGTTCATCTCGGCTTCCGCGCCGAGGAACTTGTCCCGGAGCTCAATATCTTCTTTCGCCCACTCGCCGCCGAGCGGCTGGACCGCGCCGGCGAAATACCTCTCCTGCATGGCGAGGACGCGGCTCACGAGGTTGCCGAAGTTGTTCGCCAGGTCGGCGTTCACGCGGTTGACCAGGGCGTCGAGGGAAAAATTCGCGTCCTGCCCGAACGCCATCTCGCGCAGGAGGAAATAGCGAAAGGCGTCCATGCCGTAGCGCTGCTTCATCTCCAGCGGGCGCACGACGTTGCCGAGGCTCTTGGACATCTTGCCCGAGTCCATGACCCAATAGCCGTGGACGTTCAGATGCTCGTAGAGCGGCAGGCCCGCGGCCATCAGCATGGTGGGCCAGTAGATCGCGTGCGGCTTCAAGATGTCCTTGGCGATGAGATGGTTGGCCCTGGGCCAGAATTTTTGGAAGTGGTCTTCGCCCTTGAGCTTGAGCGCGCTCACGTAGTTGATCAGCGCGTCGAACCAGACATAGGTGACGTGCTCGGGATCGAACGGCAGCGGGATGCCCCATGCGAGCCGGCTCTTCGGCCGCGAGATGGACAGGTCTTCGAGCGGCTCGCGGAGAAAGGCGAGCACTTCGCTGCGGTAGCGCTCGGGGCGGATCAGGTCCGGCCGCGCCTGGATCGCGTCGATGAGCCGCTGCTGGTACTTGCTCATGCGGAAGAAATAATTTTTTTCGCTGATGAAAGACGGCTCTTTCTGGTGGTCGGGGCATTTGCCCCCGACGAGCTCCTTCTCGGTGTAAAAGCGCTCGCAGCCGTAGCAGTAATAGCCGCCGTACTCGCCGAAGTAGATGTCGCCGCTGTCGTAGATCTTCTGCAAAATCTCCCGCACGAACTCCTTGTGATAGTCGTCCGTGGTGCGGATGAAGTGGTCGTACTCGATGCCGCATGCGTCCCAGGTCGAGCGGAAGACGGCGCTGATCTTGTCGGCGTAGGCTTTGGGCTCCATGCCGCCCGCCTTGGCCGCCTGGGCGATCTTGTCGCCGTGCTCGTCGGTGCCCGTGAGCAGGAAGACCTGGGCGCCCTGCTGCCGGTAGTAGCGCTTGAGCGCGTCGGCGACGATGGTCGTGTACGTGTGCCCGAGGTGCGGCTCGGCGTTGACGTAGTAAAGCGGGGTGGTGAGGTAGACCGGGTCCATATTTTATCTTACCTGGGCCGTCCGGCGATATCGACGAAGAGGTTTTCCAGCACCATGCGGCGGTTGATGTTTCGCCGCACGCGCGCGGCGGCGTCGAGCGCCCGGGAGCGGAGCGCCAGCGCCCCTTCGAGGCTCAGGCGCGCCGCCTGGGCCTTGAGTTTGTCGATCAGGTCGAGATTCGAGACCTCGCCGACATTTTCGGCGGCGAGAAAGATCAGGATATCGCGATACCACGCCGCCAGCCAGTCGAGGAATTCGAGCGTTTCCTCCCGGTCCTTCGACAGCCCCTCGGCCAGCGCCGTCCACGCCCCGCCGCCGCTCCGCGCCACCGCGGCGATGCCGTCCACCCACGCTTCTCTTTTGCGCGCGACTTCTTCCATGTCCGGGTCGAGCGCCCGGCCCAGGCTGCCGAACGACACCGCGGCCAGGAGCGCCGCCTGCTCGCGGGAAAGCCGGCGCTCGGCGGCGAGGTGAGCGGCGATCACCGCCGCCGGCAGAGGGGCGAACGAAAGGCGGAGACAGCGCGACAACAGCGTCGGCAGCAGGCCGCCGGCGCTCTCCGAGACGAGAATCAGGACCGAGCCGGCGGGAGGCTCTTCGAGGGTCTTCAGGAGCGCGTTCTGCGCGGCGAGGTTCATCAGCGAGGCCGGATCGATCACGACGATTTTTTTGCCCCCCGAAAAAGACCGGTAGGCGAGCTGCCGTTCCAGCGTCCGCACCTGCTCGATCGAGATGTCCCGCTTGCCGGGGAGAGGCTGGAGCAGGCGGACGTCGGGGTGATTCCGATTGTCGATCTTGACGCAGTTCTCGCAGCGGCCGCAGAAATCATGCGTCGCCGCGCCGCAGTGGACCGCTTTGGCCAGCGCAAGCGCCACCGTTCTTTTCCCGACGCCGGCCGGGCCGACGAAGACGTAGGCGTGGTGCAGGCGGTCCTGCGCCAGGGCCTGCCGGAGCGTCGCTATCTGGCCTTCGTGGCCGGCGATGTCGGGAGAAAAAGGCATGGCTTAGCGGCCCTTGAGCCCGCCTTGGGGCGCGGGTTTCGATTCGGCTTCCAATCGGGATTCCAATTCGGCTTCCACGACGGCGCGGATCTGTTCGTGCACGTCCCCGACCGCGCGCGCGGCGTCGAGGACGCGGATGCGCGCGGGCTCGGCCGCCGCCAGCTCGCGAAAGCCGCGCCGCACCCGGTCGTGAAACTCCGCCTGCTCGCGCTCGAAGCGGTCTTCGCGGCTCCCGGCCCGGCCCGCGCTCCTCCGGGCCGTGCGCGCCAGGCCCACGTCCACGGGGCAGTCGAGGAGAAAGGTCAAATCCGGAACGAGGCCGCGGCTGGCGATGGTATTCATCTCTCTCAGCCTGTCGAGGTCGACGCCCCGGCCGTAGCCCTGGTAGGCCAGGGTCGAGTCGGTGAACCGGTCGCACAGGACGATCCGGCCGGCGGCGAGCGCCGGCTGGATCACCTCCTGGACGTGCTGCGCCCGGTCCGCGAGGTAAAGAAAAAGCTCGGTCTGGGGAAAAATCCGCTCGTCGCCGACTTCGAGCAGCACCTTGCGGATCATTTTGCCGAGGTTGGTCCCGCCCGGCTCGCGGGTGCACACCGGGGCGCGGCCGCGGCGCGACAGATAATCCGCCAGCAGCTTCAGCTGCGTGCTTTTGCCCGTGCCGTCGCCGCCTTCGAAGGAGATGAAGCGAGTCACGGGATAAGGATATAGAAGTCGGAATCGAGAATCCAGGAGCGGGCCATAACAGGGCCGCCAATTTTAGGTTATTGGCAGGCGGCTCAAAAAGATCTCAGAGGCGAGGCGCACTCTTTTCAGTACGTCGAGCGAGGCGGCTCAAGCGCGACTTTTTGCGCCTCCCAACGGGAGGCCACGGCATACGGGGCTTTTTCAGCAGCCTGCTAGGGCTTGCTTTCGCCCAGGAGCAGATTGATGCCGTTGATCAGCTGCGTGCTGGTAAAGGGCTTGGTGATGTAGTAGTCGGCGCCGAGCTTGTAGCCGCCGAGGACGTCCTCGTACTGGACCTTGGCGGTCAGGAGAATCACGGGAATGGAGGAAGTCTCGGGGGCGCCCTTCATGCGGGTCAGGACCTCGAGGCCGTCCATCTGGGGCATCATGATGTCGAGCACGACGAGATCGGGCTTCTCCTTTTCGAGGCTGGTGAGCAGCTCCGCGCCGCTGTAGGCGGAATGGACGTTGTAACCCTTGCCTTCCAGAATGGTCCTCACGATGGTGATGATGTCGGGATTGTCATCGACCACCATGATGGTTTTTTTTGTGTCCATTCATCTCCTTCAGACAACGGGCGCAGTCGATACCGACGAATAAAGAGACGCGACGGGTCTTTTCAGCGTGGAATCGACTATACCACCTCCCCGGAGCCATGTAAAATACGATCGGCGGCGCGGGGAACCGACGCTTATCGGAAAGGATGGAAGGTCGTTCCGGCGGACGGCGGCCGCCGGAGCTTCGGGTTCGGCCGGATGGAGGAATGGGCTCATCGCCCCGCGAGCAGCCGCTGGTAGCCGGGATCGTCGCGCAGGTTTTCCAGCGCCGCGTCGATTTTCAGGTAGCCGAAATCGTTGAATCCCAGCTGGAGCGCCTTGCCGAGCCACTGGATCGCCTGCTCCTTCTCGCCGTAGAACGCGTAGGTCCGCGCCAGGTTGTACGACGCGCCCGGGCTTTGCGGCTGGGCTTCGACGCTCTTTTTGGCGTTCGCGAGCTGGCGCTCGCGCTCCTGGAGCGCGGCCTGGTTTTTCTTCGCCGTCTCCAGGTTCTTCGGCGCGGTCGGGCTTGCCGGGTCGGTCGCGATCGCGGCCTCCAATTCGCGGGCCGCCTGATCGTAGCGCCCGGTGCGGCGGTAGAGCACGCCCAGGTTGTTGCGCGCGACCGCGTCTTCGGGCTTGAGAGCGAGGACCTTCTCGTAATGATAAATCGCCTCGTCGAGCCGGCCCGCCCGCTCGTAGGCATAGGCGAGGTTCATCCGGCCGGCGGCGTCTTTGGGATTCTGCTCGACCGTTTTCTGGAGCTCCTCGATCGCCTGGGCGATCTTTCCCTGCTTCAGGTACTCCACGCCGCGGTCTTCCGCGTCCGCATCGCCCGGCGCCGCCCACGCCGGGACGGCGCCGAGCGCGCAGACGACGAGGGCGGCGGGCAGGAAACTCCGCTGCACGTTAAAATACCTCGCGCCAGCCGACGAGCTGCTTGGGCGCGCCGGTCGGTATCTGCGTGTTGGTGATCTGCTGATCGGTCGTGCCCGTCACCGCCCAGGAGGTCGCCGAGCCGCCGGTGACTTTCATGACCACGACCGGCTTCGACGGTATGCCCGTGCCGATGGACTTGGCGTAGGCCGAAGCGCTTTGCCCCGGGTCCAATACCGCCCCGTTGGCCAGATTCACGGCGGCGTCGCCGTTGAGCATATTGATCGCATAGAGCTTGGCGGTCCCGCCGCCGGCGCCGCAGGTGACGCTCGTGGTCGGCGTGAAGGTGGTAAAGAGAACGTTCTTATTGAAAACATCGGCGGCGGCCAAAACCTTTTCCGTGCTCGCCAGCACGACATACCATCCCTGCGTGACCGTGCCGGTATTGTTGGTGCGATTCACCAGCGACGATTCCGTGAGCGCGCTGGCGTTGGTCATATTGCTCGGATCGTCCTTGAAGCCGTACAGGCGGTTCGT
>DASWFA010000290.1:0-2564 GCA_036394475.1 Binatia bacterium | reverse complement strand
TATAGCCGGGACCGCCAAAAGGGCCTGGAAAAATTGCTGCTGGAGCCGGCGCGGCGGCGCGGCCGGGCGAGAATGGTCGTCGCCGGGCCGCAATACCCGGCCGCTCTCAAGTGGCCGCCGAACGTCGAGCGCATCGAGCACGTGCCGCCGGTCCGCCACCGGGCGTTTTACAACGAGCAGCGCTTCACGCTGAACCTGACGCGCGCGCGCATGATCGAGGCCGGCTATTCGCCGAGCGTGCGCCTCTTCGAGGCGGCGGCGTGCGGGCTCCCGATCATCACCGATTACTGGGCCGGCCTGGAGGAATTTTTCAAGCCCGGGAGGGAGATTCTCGTCGCCGATTCTCCGGAGGAAGTGCTCGGCTACCTGGCGGAGATTTCCCGCGGCCGAGCGGCGCCGGATCGGGGCGCGGGCGCGCGCGCGGGTCCTGGCGCGGCATACCGCGGCGCACCGGGCGGCGGAGCTGGAGACCTACGCGTGGGAGCTGCTCAGGGCCTAGCCGAGCCCTTCGTGTTTCAGTTTTCTCGTTAACGTGAAACCTGAAACCAGAAACTTGCAACTTAGCATTAGGCGGCTTCCGGCAGAAACCCGCCGTGCCGCCACGCGAGCTCGTAATAAAAACCCTTCATCCGGATCAGCTCCTCGTGCGTCCCCGTCTCCCGAATCCTGCCCTCGTCGAGCACGCAGATCCAATCGCAGTCCTTGACCGTGTTGATCTTGTGGCTGACGAGAATGATCGTGCGCTCGCCTTTCAAGCGGCGCAGCGTTTCGGTCAGGTGCCCTTCGTTAAGCGCGTCCTGCGCGCTGGTGGGCTCGTCCAGGACCAGGATCGGCGCGTCGGTGAGGAGCGCGCGGGCGACGGCGAGCCGCTGCCGCTGGCCGCCCGAGAGGTTCTGCCCCCCCTCGGCGAGGACGGTGTCGTAGCCCTCCGGCAGCGCCTCAATGAAACGGTCGGCGCCGGCCCGCCGCGCGGCCAGGCGGATCTCCGCCGTCGTCGCCTCGGGGCGCCCGTAGGCGATGTTCTCGTAGATATCGGTCGGCAGGATGATCGTGTCCTGCAGCGCGAGCGCGATGTGGCGGCGCAGGTCCTGCAGCCGGACCCGGCGGATGTCCTGCCCGTCGAGCGTGACCCCGCCGGCGGCCGGATCGTAAAAGCGCGGCAGGAGATTGAGCAGCGTGCTTTTTCCCGCGCCGCTGGCGCCGACGAAGCCGACGCTCGAGCCGGGCGGGACGGCGACCGTCACGCCGTCGAGCACCGGCGTCCCGGCGGCGTAGTGAAAGCGGACGTTTTCGAGCTTCAGCGTGCGCGGCCTTAGCGGCAGGCGGACGGCGTCGGGCGGCTCGGCGACCGGCGTCTCTTCGTCCAGCACCTCGAAGACGCGCCGCGCGCCGACCAGCCCCGATTGGAGATTCATGCCGGCGCCGGTCAGCTGGCACAATGGATCGTACATCATCCCGAGATAGCTCATGAAGACCATCAGCTCTCCGGGCGTGAGAACCTGGCGATAGACCATGTAGCCGCCGTAGCCCAGGATCAGCGCGCCGCCGGCGCCGAGGATCGCGCCGAGGCCAAGCGCGTAGCCGACCTCTTCCTTGTTAACGCCGAGCCACGTGCCGACGCAGCGCTTCGCCGCGGCGCCGAAGCGCTCGAGCTCGTCTTGCCGGCGGCAAAAAGTCTGCGTCAGGCCGACCGCCGCCATGGACTGGTGCGCCGCGCTCAAAAAATCGCTGTCGGCCTCCTTCGCTTCCATCGTTTTTTTCTTGAGCTTGCGGCCGAAATGAATATTGACCCACAAGAGCGGCGGCACGACCAGAAGCGCCGCCAGCGTCAGCGCGACGCTGCGCGACAGCAGGATGGCGAGGATGATCACCATGGTGATCACCGCGAATCCGACGCTCACGAGCACGCCGAGCACGACCTGGCAGCCGGAGGTGTCGGTCGTCAGGCGGTAGACCGAGTCGCCGAGCGGCTGGGAGCGGTGAAAGGCGAGGTGGAGCGTCTGCAGCTTGAGGAAAAAATCGCAGCGCAGCCGGAGCACGCCGCTGTGGTTGATGCGGGAATGGAGCATCTTTTTCGCCACGCCGAGAGCTTCCTGCACCAGGCGCAGCCCCAGGGCGGTCAGCGCCAGCGCGGCGATCTGGACCAGCGGCTTTTCGGGCGCCCAGCTTAAAAAGAGCCGGTAGATCCAATCGTGCTGGGCCGTGGACTGCACCAGGGTGTCGACCAGGATGGCCAGCGGCCATGCCTGGAGGATGCCGATCACGGTAGAAAGGCTCATGAGCGCGACCAGCGCGATAATCGCCGGCGCGTCCTGCTGAAAATAAGAGAGCGAGCGGAGGACCAGTTGTCGATCGGCGCTGCCGCCGAAAAATAAAATGCGATTGATGAGTTTCTGCATCATGCCGTACGAACACCTCACGCGTGATTTCAGAACGCGATGGAAGCTTGAAAGAAGTGGAAGAACGCTTGTGGCTCGAGGATGGAGAAGCGGGGCAGCAACCTTCGACGTTTTCGTTAGGCTAGCGGATTCAAATCAGAAATGCAAGTAAATACCCGAGGCGGG
>DASWFA010000289.1:0-2687 GCA_036394475.1 Binatia bacterium | reverse complement strand
GGCCCCGTGTTGGCGGTCGAGGGCGCGAACGCGACGCCGCCCGGATCGGCGAGCGCGATCTGGCGGCCGTCCTCGAACAGGAGGACGAGATAGGCGTCCTTGGTTTCCGGATGGACCTTCTCCTCGAAGGCCTGGAGATCGGGCCAGGGAATCCTGACGCTCCTTCCCGAAGCGACGTCCAGGAGCGCGGCGCTCTCGCCGTCGTAAAGCGCGGCCTGCGGGTGCAGCTCCGTCCACCGGGCGACTTTCTGCTGGGCCTGGTCGATCGTCTCCGCCATGGCTCATTCTAGCATGAATCCGCGCGCGGCAGGCAAGACGGTCTGAAACCGATCGCCTCGATTGACCGGCGGGAGCGGATCGGATAGTTTTCGTGAACGAAGTTTTTTCTATGCTTGCGGACGGCGCCTCCGGCATCTACGAACGCTCCAACCTGACCCGGCATCAGCTCCTCATCTGGCTGGGTCAAAAGCTCCACCCCGAGATTCCGCTCTACAACGTCGCCGTCACCTTCACGCTCGCGGGAGAGGTCGACCCGGACCGCTTTCGCGCGGCCTTTCAGAAGCTCGTCGATTTGAGCGACACGCTCCGCACGGTCGTCGACGAGGCGGACGGCGCGCCGCGGCAGAGGGCGCTGGAGAGCCTGCCGTACGAATTGGAATACCTCGATCTTTCCGGCTCGGCCGCGCCCGAGCGCGCGTGCGCCGAGCGGCTGCGGGCGCGCTGCCGCGAGCCGTTCGATTTCTCCCGCCGCCTGTTCGACTCCGCGCTGGTAAAAACCGGCGCGGAGCGGTTCGTCTGGTATTTGAATCAGCACCACATCATCACCGACGGCTGGTCCCTGCTCTTGGTCTACCGGTACATGGCCGACCTCTACGGCCGCTCTGTCGAGGGCCGCCTGGAAGAAGCGGCGGCGCTGCCGCGCTTTCACGACCACGTCCGCTACGAGATGGAAGAGCAAGCCGCGCCGCGCCACGCCGCAGCGGAGAGCTACTGGAAGAAAAAGCTCGCGGAGAAAGCCGAGCCGTTCGAGCCCTACGGGGCCCGGCCCAGGCGCACGACCCGGGTCGAAAGGCATTCCGTCGACCTGGGCGCCGCGCGGACGCAAAAGCTGAAGGCGCTCGCCGCGCGCCGCGAGATTTCGGCCTCGATGGGGCACGCAGCGGTCTTCACCCTGTTCGCGGCGGTGCTCTTTTCCTATCTGCACCGCGCCGGCGGCAACGCGCGCCTCGTGCTCGGCGTCCCCTTTCACAACCGCGGCGCCACGCCGTGGAAGGACGCGCTCGGCCTCGTCATGAAGGTGATCCCGCTCGAGATAACCGTCGAGCGCGGCGACACCTTCCTCTCGGTCATCCGGAAGATACAGGGCGAGATGTCCGAAGTCCGCCCCTTCCGCGAGATCGCCCTGGCGAATCCGCCGGGCGACCGCGTCTACGACGTCTGGCTCAACTATATCACCACGGTCTATCCCGATTTTTGCGGCATGCCGGCGCATGTCGAGTGGCTCCACACGGGGCACGAGCGCGACGCCATGGCCATGCAGGTGCACGATTTTGACGGCGCCGGAAGCTTCACCCTCGATCTTGATTTTCACTGCGACGTGTTCGACGCAGCCGAGCGGCGCCAGGCGACGGGCCATTTTTTTAAAATGCTCGACGCCTTCCTGGAGAATCCGGCCGCCGAGCTCGGCGCCGTCAGCCTGCTGGACGAGGACGAGCGGCGGCGCGTCCTGGTGGACTTCAACGCCTCGGACTGGCAGGCGCGCGACGGGCTGACGCTCCCGCGGCTCTTCGAGGCGCGGGCCCGGCAACACCCGGAGCGCACGGCGCTCCGCGTCGAAGACGGGACGGTCGGCTACGCGGCGCTCAACGCCCACGCGAACCGGCTGGCGCGCCACCTGCGGTCGCTCGGCGCGGGGCCCGGGACGATCGTCGCGCTTTGCCTCGAACCCTCGCCGGCACTGATCGCCGGCATCCTGGCCATTCTCAAAGCGGGCGCCGCCTACCTGCCGCTCGATCCGCAGTATCCCCGGGAGCGCCTGGCGTTCATGCTCGAAGACGCCGGTGCCGCGCTGCTGGTGACGCAGAAAAGATTGGCGGAGATCTACCCGCACCTGGACGGCCTCCGGCCGCGCTCGGTCGTCTACCTGGACCGCGACCGCGACGCCATCGGCCGCCGGCGCGGAAAAAACCTCGACGACGGCCCGGCCGCCGGCGACCTCGCCTACGTGATTTACACTTCGGGCAGCTCCGGCGCGCCCAAGGGCGTCCTCGTCGAGCACGGCGCGATCTGCAACCGCATCCTGTGGGGAGCCGAATTCTACCGCCTGGGCGAAGCCGACCGGGTGCTGCAAAAAGCCTCCTTCGCCTTCGACGCCTCGGTGTGGGAGATCTTCGAGCCGCTGTCGGCCGGGGCGGAGATCGTCATGGCCCGTCCCGGCGGGCGCCTGGACCTCGATTACCTGGCGGATCTAATGGCGCGCGAGGAGGTCACCGTGGCCGAATTTCCGCCCGCGCTTTTGCGCGGCCTGCTGGGGGAAGGAAAGCTCGGGCGCTGCCGCGCCTTGAAGCGCGTCTTCGCCGGCGGCGAGGTCCTGACCGCCGAGCTCGAGCGGAGGTTTTTCGCGCAATCGGGGGCCGAGCTTTACAACACCTACGGCCCGACCGAAGCGTCCGTGGACGTGGCCCATT